>JARBUP010000252.1 GCA_029239575.1 Bacillota bacterium | reverse complement strand
CCGCTGCCGCATAAGCAAGGATCGTTTCTTCCTATTTTGTTGTATTTTTTTATTTTTCTGTTGCTTAAATCACATTTTTCAATTCCTATTATAGAACCATGTGTTTCTTTGGGTGCGAATCCTCTATTAGCCCATATTCTTGTATTATTAGCAAGTTCCATAACCAATGGAATAAATTTATACTTTTGCTTTTTATTTTTAAATATTATATTTCTTCTATATAATTCATCTAAAACCGCATTTATAGAAAATTTTTGTCCACCACATATTATTCTTATGTCAGCACATAAACATCCTAATATTTCATCATCATTTATGAAATTTTGCTGAATAAATTCTTTTAACTTTTTATATTCTTCCGTATCTTCATAATAAAATTGATCTTCATATTTTATTAGCTCCATTTTATTCGGAATATAATAAGGTTTATTTTCTTGCAATTTTAAAAGTTCATTAAAAGTTTTTCCAAAAATAATGCTTACTTCAACAAAATAATTTTCATAATAAACAAATATTTCATTATTTAAAGATTTAAAATTGATAGCATTATCAATATGATTTTCACTTATTTTGTCTTCATTTTGCAAATTGAAAATTTCTACAACTTTAGATTTTGAAACTATTCCGTATAAATTTGTCAGAGCTCTTAAATAAGTATATATCAGTTCTACTTTAGCTTCTGATATGTTTTCATTATCCTTATTATTTAAATGCTTACATATGTTGTTTAACTTTGAGACAAGAGACCTGCTACTTGTTTTAGAATAAATTATTTCAGAAAAGTTTTTATCTTTACTTAAGTTAAGATTATATTCATCTAAAATACCATATTCATCTTGTTTTAAATTTATATCAATAGCATGAAGTATTCTCTGGTTTAAGTCATTGTTATTAAAATCTTCTTCTTTTAAATCAATAACAACAAAATTATTACTTTTATCATTTAAAAGTACAACTGATTTTTTATTTTCATTTACTACCACATTTGCATGCCATGAAAATACCGGTTCTTCCTTAACCTCTAATTCTGGTTTAATATTTAATTCATCTAATAATTTTTTTGTGCACTGAATTAACATCAATAATCCTCCCCCAATAATATCCGTCACTAAAATTCAATCGTTATTAATGTACAAGCTATTATAATGCTAATAACCGAAGATTACCTTGACTAATTTTGAAATTTATTGTCGATTGATGTAAATATATAGTTACACTAATTTAGTATAATAGAAGTATCATGAAGACTACTAAAACAACTCCAAAAATATATATGGAATATGTAATGCTGTTCATTTTGTATCTTGCATTTTTTGTCTCTTTAACTAAATCTGTTGTTTTATCATAACTAATATTTAGTCTATAATCATTTTCTTCATCGAATACTTTCATATTTTCAGTTATTAAGTTTGAATTTTTCCTATACTTTAAAGGCATATTTATTAAATAATTAAATCCCTCATTTAATAATATAATTAACTTCAATAATCCATCATCACATATTCTTAATATAAATGAACTGATTTTAAATAAGAACTTAAACAAAGGTATATATAAATCTTTTTCTACACTAAACCAGTTAAGGGCTATATTTTCATACCACCAATTTTCTCCCGACCCTTTTTTAAGTTTTCTTCTTATAAAAAATACATATATTAACACACCTATAAATATGGATTTAAACGATGATTTAATATTTTCAAAACTATAAAAATTAAAATCTAATGTTTCGTGAATATTAAAGGTTTCAACTGTTTTATGAAGTATGTTCATTACAAAGTCAGGAAATACGCCAATAAATACAATCATACTTGCTAAAATAGTCATGGGTATTAACGCCCTACCCGTTACTTTCATTTTTATATTTTCTATATCATGATCGCTTCTTTCAACAAACACTGCTACAAATAATTTTAAAAGATATGCTGTAGTAAATGCGCTGCTTATAACAAATATTATTTCACCAACATATAACCAAAATCCTCCATATAAATGAACAGCTTCTGTTAATGCGTGATGTAATAAATTTTTGCTTATAAATCCGTTAAATCCAGGCACTCCCATAATAGCACATGATCCAATAAAAAAGCATATCTTCAGAGTTTTTTTATTTCTTCCAAAACCGCCTATTCCATTGATACTTAACTCATGTAACTTCATATATATTACCCCTGCACTCATAAAAAGTAAAACTTTAAACAACATATGATTAATAATATGATATAAAATCCCATATAACGCTATGGCATTATGTTCATTTAAAATACCCATAAGCCCAATTCCAACTATAATATATCCCATTTGACTCATGCTACTGTATGCAAGTATTCTTTTTATATTTCTTTGAAACATAGCTAAAAATCCACCAATAAACATGGTTATAAATCCAAGTATAAGAAGTGCAACTGAAATATAAAAATCACCCGGCACAATAATTTCTGCGGTTATTAAAATTCCAAATATGCCTGTTTTTAAAAGTATTCCTGATAATATGGCACTTGCTGGTGCAGGTGCTGCTGGATGTGCTTTAGGAAGCCATATATGAAGTGGAAACATACCAGCTTTTACACTAAAACCAACCATTATTAGTCCTGCAATAACATATTTTATATTACCTATATCTTGTAATATAAATTTAATTAAATCTATATCTAAAGTGTTTGTATAATCATAAAGTAAAAACAATCCCATTAAAAGAACAAGACCACCGGATACTGCCATAACTAAATATGTTTTTCCAGCTTCATGAGAATATTGGTCTTCATCATGTATTATTAAAGGATATGATGATAAAGACATTATTTCGAAAAATGTAAATAAGTTTAAGAAATTTTTAGATATAAAAATTCCTAACGTACTAAAATAAGTGAGCATAAAAAACAAATAATATCTATTTCTATTTTTATAGCTTACAAGATACTGAGTTGAATAAATAGTTATTAAAAACCAAATCAAAGAAGTTATCCAAACAAAAATATATCTGAATACATCTAATTTTAGGTATAACCCTGTACCCATAATATTAGGAATAAAAAATTCTAAATTATTATTCATAACAAAGCTATATAAATATGTTACAAGTATAAAATTAGTCATAGTCATTATTATATTGAATATATCTCTTAGCTTCTCATCTTTTTTACCAATCATAAACCCTATAAAAGAACTTATAAGCGGTATAATTATTATATAAAGCAGTATTTCACTGGGATTCATTAATTCACCTTCCTTAAATTAATTCATAATCTCTGCTGCCATTACTCTTAAAAAATCCAATATAAAATTTGGAAACAGACCTAAAATTACTGTAATGAATGTTATACAAATTATTGGAATCAACATTTTTAATGGTGCCTCATATTTTGATTTAATATGCTTTTTTATCTTTTCATTTGTATTAACTGCTTGATTATCAGTTGACATAACTATTGTCATAGTTCCTGAATTTTCTTTTTTAAAAAATGCAGCTGTTGTAATGGGCAAAAGATACAAAGCTGTCAGCATTGCGCTTAATAAAAGTATGGCAGGAAATGCTGCCTTACCTTCATATAATGCTCCTTCTGCTAAAAGCCATTTACTTATAAATCCATTTGTAGGAGGAATACCTATTAAAGAAATAGTTGATATAGTAAAACACCACATAGTAATAGGCATTGATTTTCCTATTCCATTTATTTCTGATATTTTTGTTTTTTTAGTAGTATACATTATTTCACCTACACAAAAGAACAAAGTTATTTTTATAACTGCATGGTTCAACAAATGCATCATTGAACCTGTAAATGCATTCTTATTTAAAAGTAATATACCAAGCAAAATATAACCTAACTGGCTAATAGTTGAATATGCCAATCTTTTCTTCAAATTTTCTTGATGTAATGCAAGGAATGATCCCATTAAAATTGAAATTATTACAAGTATAATTAAATATTTATTTGCTCCTGTATTTCTTACAGCGTCAGCACCAAATATATAATAAGTTACTCTGGTTATAGCAAATATTCCTGATTTTACAACTGCTACTGCATGTAACAAAGAACTTACAGGAGTTGGTGCTACCATTGCTTCAGGTAACCATGAATGAAATGGAACTAATGCAGCTTTTACTCCAAACCCTACAAACATTAAAACATAAATAATAAAATGGTATTTTGTATTTTCACCATTCAAAATTCCACCTGGTATAAATGTTAAATCACTAGTAAAACTAAATAAAATAAACATACCCATAAGAACAACAGCTGCTCCTAAGAATGAATAAATTAAATATTTTTTACCACTAATTAACGCCTCCCTACTTCCAGAATGAATTACTAATGGAAATGTGGCTAATGTCAATACTTCATAAAACAAATATAATGTTAATAAATTTCCTGCAAAAGCAATACCTAATGTTACTCCAAAAGTTAAAATAAAATATGTGAAAAATTGTTTTTCCTTTTTTTCATG
>JARBUP010000020.1 GCA_029239575.1 Bacillota bacterium | reverse complement strand
ATCCATATTCCCTGCTGAAACTTCAGAATATATCGCTAAAGGAAGTGTCCTTGTTTTGTTTGCTATATTACCTGCAATCATAGCAGTTGCACCAAATTCTCCAAGACCTCTTGCAAATGCTAAAACACCACCGGATGCTACGCCTGGCAGCGAAAGAGGCATTGTAATTTTCCAAAATATTTTTCGCTCAGACATACCAAGTGTCCTACCTGCCATGATTAAATTTTGATCAACCTGTTCAAAGGCTCCTCTTGCTGAACGATACATTAAAGGAAATGAAATAGCAACAGCTGCTATAACAGTAGCGCTCCAGTTAAAAACTATCTTCACACTGAAAAATTCCAATAAAAATTTACCTAAAGGGCTATTTACACCAATTAACATTAAGAGGAAAAACCCCATAACAGTGGGAGGCAAAACTAAGGGCAGCGTCAATATACCATCCAAAATTATTTTAAGCTTTTCAGATTTTATTTTTACAATCCACCTTGCACACAAAAGCCCTAATAAAAATGTTATGACTATAGCTGCAGATGCAGTTTTCAATGATATTAATATGGGTGTAATTTCAGTAAATTGCATGCTTTCTCCTATTTGATAAATACTGTGATTTATTCATATGCAGTGAATCCATATGATTTAAATATATTTATTGCTTCCTTTGATTTAAGAAATTCTGTAAATAATTTTGCTACTTCTTGATTTTTAGTTGTTTTTATAATTCCAACTGGATAAATTATTTTGGATGTACTTTCTTCTGGAGCTTCAGATACAACTTTAATTTTGCTGCTACTTGATGCATCCGTTGAATAAACAACACCTGCATCAGCACTACCTTCCCCTACCCAGTTCAAAACTTCTGTTACATTCGTTCCCAAACTTGCTTTTTTAATAACTTCATCCCATAGCTGAAGATTCTCAAATGTTTCCTTGGCATATTGTCCCGCTGGAACGCTTTCTGGGTCTCCAATAGCAATATTTTCTGCTTTTAATACATCTTCAAAAGTACTAATGTTTTTGTTGTTGTCATTTGGAACTATAAGCACAATTTTATTTTCAAGAAGTTTAATAACTGAATCTTTTAAAATTAAATTTTTATCATTTAAAGCATTCATTTGTTTTTCCGCAGCTGAAATAAATACATCTACTTCCGCTCCCTGTTCTATTTGAGCTTGCAATTTGCCAGAACTGTCATATGTTATTTCTGTTTTAATATTAGGATATTTTTCTTCAAATAACTGTATTATTTCATTATCCAAACAGTTTTTCAAACTTGAAGCTGCTGCTACAAGAATTATTGATTTTTCTGCAGTATTATCTTTATCATTTTTACAGGCAGATAAAGAAAAAACAAAACATAATATTAATATTAAACTTATTATTTTTTTCATTGTTAAAACTCACTTCCAAATAAATTAATATTTTTCTAAAGCGTTAGATTCTTAAAAAGATAACGAATATATAATAATATTATCATCTGCCATGATTCTTGGCAATATTAAATCAAAAATAGTTTTTTTAGAATACATAACACATACAACTTTTTGATAATTATAACGTTCTCATATAAGTATAATAATCAATTATTGATTATATTTCAAGCATATTTTAATTAATTTTATTTTATCTCAAAATTAAACTAAAGAAAAGTAGATAAAGAATGAATTAATAATTAAATACAGCATGAATAAAAGTTCCCGATACCTTGAGCAGGAAATTAGCGGGAACTTTCATATTTATAGAAAATTTATATTATAATACCCATATGTAGGTATCTAATCTAAATTAGAGATTTATTATTTTTAATAACCTTTAGGCCTCGGCCAACTTATAGTACCTTGTGACATGAATGTATCATAGTTTAAAAATCTCGAGCGATAGAATACAAACCATACTGATGCTAAAAGATAAAATGCAAATCCCGCTGTTAGATTGATCCAATAGCTAAAGTACATACCAAACAACGTTGCGCATGAAAATATAAGCACAATTACTGAAGGTATTGGATGCCATGGTGACATATAACCTCTTTCAATATCTCCCACGGGATACATTTTACGAAATTTTATCATCATTATTGCACACAAAATGTATACCAATAGTGCGGATAAAATGGAAAATGTTATTACTTGGTCCAGTAAACCTGTAAATCCGAATGCTAATGAAATAGGCATTAAAAACAATATTGCTCTATATGGTGTCTTATATTTTGGGTGAAGAACTGAAAAAGATTTAGGAATTAAAGTGTCCTTTGACATGGAATACCATGCCCTACTGGCATCTGCTATACATCCATTTGCACTGGCTAAACATGAAAGTATAGTTCCAATAAATAATATTTTTATTACTAATACTCCTCCTGTTGCAATAGCTGCATCATATAAAGGGTATGTAGAACTACCGAGAATTTCTGCATCTACTAATCCCGATGATACAAACCATGTAATAGATGCACCAATTATTAATGTAATTAAGCCCATAATTGATCCTACAGGTAAAGCTCTTCCAGTTGATTTGCATTCTTCTGCAACAAGTGCAGTACCTTCAATTCCCAGATAAAACCAACATCCGAATTGGAGAGCTCCTAAAATACCCATCCAACCATATGGAAGTCCATTGGTAAATTCCTTTAAATTAATTAAACTTTCAGAAGGCGAATAAAATTTCGTGCTAAATAATAATATTATTATAGTCAAGAATGCTATACCAGTTAATATAATATTCAAATTTAGAGTAGCGTGAACGCCTCTGTAATTTATAAATGTTAAAAGCAATATGCTTAAAATTATATACGGCAACGGTTGAACATCAGGGCTTAATGTCTTAAGTATTTCACCGACAACTAAAGCATCAGCTGCTTCTAACATAACATACTCGAAAACCAGCATCAATCCGATATTAAAAGACGCAAGCGGCCCTAACAGATATTTAGCCATTGCATATTGTCCTCCTGATTCCGGAATTACTGAACCCATTTCTGTATTAATCATTATTAAAGATATATATAATATTCCAATTGTCCAACAAGCTATAATTGAGCCTAATGAACCTCCCTTTACTATTGAGAAGTTCCACCCCATGAACTGGCCTACCAGCACTATTCCTACCCCCAATGCCCATACATGCATTGGCCCCAGTACTTTAGCTAAATGAGATTCACTATTTTTTTCCATAACTTAAGCCTGCCCTTCCAAAAAATTAATTTATTTTTCATCTTTCGATCTGCTTTTTTCTATTTTTATAAAATCTGTTATAAAAAACAAAACAATTAATCCGCTCAATACCCATGCCACATTATTCATTATACTCCAAAAACTCATTTTGCGTCCTCCTCTTTAGTGCTTTAATTTTTGTAAATATGTACTATCATTGATTTCAATCCCTTTTGTGATTGACTGAGCATAAAAGTCAAATAAACAGCAAATCCTATAAATGTAATAAATAATGTTTTGAAATTGATAATATAACTAATTTTAGCATCTTCACTTTGCATCAACATAGCACTTAGCAGTGTAGCAAAACATAAAATCATAATAAACATAGAATCGAATATTTCTAAAATTATATTATTTTTTTTATTTATTTTATTATTTTTATTTTCCATAATCATTATCTCTTTTCTGAAATTTCATCTTCATACAATTTTTTTTGATTTTTCTTTAAATGTATAATCACAGCAGTACATGAAGCTGTTGCAATAGCTCCCAAAAAAATTCCTATGGTATATATAATGATTCTAATAGCCGAACTTTCCAAAATTTCGCTGATATTTAACATAATAACAGTTAAGATTATCCATAAAACAATGATAAATGCAATTATTCCAAAACAATCTACTGTATACATTTTTTTAATTTGGTTTTCCATTAATAGACAATCTGTTGTAGATATTTTTTTAATTTGATTTTCCATAAACTACACCGCCTTATATTTTTATCATGTTTCTTTTTTATATTAAATAAGATGACTTCTTACAAAACAGAAACCATCTTACTTAATTTACTTTATTTAATATAAATTATTTCATTTAGATATGCTAATAATTCAAACTTACTCATATCTTCAATTCCAAGGTATTCAAAATTATATTTGCTGGTTTCAATGAAGTTTTTCTTGTGCATAGCGCCAAATGGTAAAACCGTTCTAATTCTTATATATAGGCATATTCAATTAAACAATCATTTACAATTTCAACAACCTTTTTCATTGATACATTGTTTTCATTGGACAATAAAGATAAAATTCTATTTTGGTTTTCTTTAGTTAATAGAGGTTTAGTTATTCTTTCAAATTTTTCCTTAATCCACTTTATATCAACATTATCTTTAGCTTCACCTATTGGTGCAAATAAATCGGACATATATGCAGTTCCGTTCTCTAAAATAAATTCTACTTTGCATAATCTTTCAGCAGGGAATCTAGCTTCTATTTCTTCATCAACAACAAAATTAATTTTATTCATAAAACTAATTACTTCTTCTCTGTCAAGGTTATGATCAATTACTTGTTCAATACCCACATCACCATCAACTATTCCTACTGCTATAGGGAAGCTTATGTTGTATTGAGCTTCATCAGTTGTTTTTGGTACTATTTTACTTAATCTTGTAGCAGAGTCAAATGTATGAACATTTACTCTAACAATTTCATCTTTATTTATATTATATTTATTAATTAAGGAATTTGATGCTAAAATTGCCGGATGTGCCCATCTGCAGCATGTGAACGGTTTAAAATACAAATTCATTATTTCATATTTTTCACCTAAAGAATTTAATAAGTATTCAAATTCATCTAACTCAAGCAAATGAGTTTTTCCTGTTGTCCCAGATAATGTTTCAAGCACTGCCATAGCACCTATCAGCGCTCCAAAAGGAACTCCATCTTTGTTCATAGAAGGGTATTCTACAGCTCTCATTACCGGTGTGAGCGGAGCATGGAAATCTGCTATCGACAACGCATTATTTAATTGTTCTTTGCTTAATCCAAATATTCTTGATACTCCTGCACTTGTTCCAACTGCTCCATAAGCTCCCGTACTGTGCAAATAATTGTAGTGTTTCTGCATAGCTAATCCGCTTCTTATTGCAGTTTCATATGATACAACTAATGTAGTCAAAAACTCCTTATATGTTATATCCTTTTCTAAAGCTGCTGCTAATATACCTGCTATAATAGAAGTACCAGGATGTCCTTTAATCATATTATGCCCATCATCAATATCAAAAGAATTTGATGCATGACCTAATGCCACAGTTGCACCTATGAAATCAAATTTATCGTCTAAGCCTATTACTGTATTATTTCCATCTCTATAAATGGATTTTGCAAGTGATACCCCTGCTTTATATTGATTTCCCTTACTTCCTAAAATAAGTGCAGTCATTAAATCTATACTACAAACTATAGCCCTCTCTTGAACATTTATAGGCAGATCTTCCCACTTAGTATTTAGTATATAATTTTCTAAAATATAATTGGTTGTAAAATTCATATTATTTTCCTTTCCCATTTAAGCAAACTGAATTACTTCTTTCAGAAATAAATTAATAAGAAACCACCAGCTCACGCAATCAAAGATTGCTGAAGGATTTCGGGAACCTTGTTATGTTAATAATATAATTCCTCAACTTTTCACGGATTAAGTGTTACATATATACCTAAAAATATTTAGATTCATAATTTAAGCTTATAAGGTATTTGATTTCAGCATGAAAAGTTGAGTATAATTATTTAGATTATTTAACTATTTATTATAAATTCCTTCATTTAAATATGCTAATAAATCTTCCTTACTCATATCTTCAATTCCAATGTACTCCAAATTATATTTGCTTGTTTCAAAGAAATTCTTTTTATGCATAGCGCCTGCCAATACAATCATTGTATCAATCACAGGAGTTGGAATGCCGTACTGAACACCTAAATCATGATAAATTTTACAACCAACTGGTACATCTTCTGTCAAATATCTATGATTGATATTATTAGGACCAGTGTTTCCCTCAGTAGAAGGTTGATCAAGAGGAAATACTACGTTATCTTTACCTTCTTTATCCAGACCCATATATTCCTGTGTAAGAACGCTACGGCGAGAGAAGAAAGATTCATAAGAATAACTTGGAGTTCCAACACCAATACCTTTTGCCAAATTCTTTTCTTCTTCATAGAACTGATATTGAACCTCACAGATAGAAGGACAAAGACCATGGCTATACATTGAATAATTTGTTTTGTCATGACCTCCAAAAATTACTCCCCAGTTTTCCATAGTGGATACACCAAGAATAGTTGCTGGAACGTGTATTACAGGGTTAATATTAGCAAATCCAATGTCTAATACTGTATTACCTTCCTCAGGGCCATTACCTTGTGTTACAGCATCAATACATGGAAGATACTTGGAAGATTCCATAAAATCATCAATATCAGACATAGGTAATGATGCACCTCTTAAAGTGATTGCACGATATTTAACACCTACATGAGGGAATAAAAATTTTCCTACAGACTCTATACGTGTGCCGTAAGGAGCTGATGACCATCCACCAATGATAACTTTTTTTGTACAGCCCATCTCACGCATCATTTTGCGTAGAATCAAAGAAGCATAGTTATCAGTGAAAATGTGAATAACCTGTCCGTCCTCGAGATGTGGGACTAACTCACGGAAAAATGGTTCATGTGCAAAAGCTGGAGCTGCGACAACAATCAAGCCAGCACCTTTCACCACTTCTCCCATATCACTGCTAACCATATCAAGAAAAGCTCTGCCAGAACGCTCAAAACAGTATAGATTGCGTTGCATACCATCCAACAATATACCTGTTTTTTCCAAGTTAGCAAGTGAACTTTCAGCAAAAGGCATCATGTCATAAATACGAACCTCTTTTCCTGCAAGTTTCATATCTGCGGCACATGTTTTTCCAACAGCACCTCCACCAAGTACTGCTATTGGCATATCTTTTAAATATTCCATATTACTCATAATTAACTACTCCCCTAATAATGTATTTAAAGTTATTTTTACTTAATAAATAGTAAAAGCAATAATGATGCCAAAACATTGTTTTATTATATTTTTATTCAAAAACCTTATCATTATTGATTTTCCAACACAAATTTTAATCCAATAATCAAATTTCAAAACTACAAATATATATAATTTAGAAATCAAAGAATTAATTATGTCATTTTGAGATTAAAACATTGCGATTTTGTTGATTTTAATTACATCTCAAAATGAAATGCAATTATTTCAATTTGAGACATAATCTATATTATTTTTCAATTGAATTATTATCAAAATAATATAAATTAATAAGTATTTACAATATGAACTAATCATCAGCTCAAATAATTAATTTAGGTCTACTAAGTGTATTTAATCATACTTAATAGACCTAATGTAGCAAGTGCAATAAGTATTTTAGCCCCCTGCTAATGGGCCTATAAGTGTTATTATTTCATCATTATCAATTAAAAGATTTAAAGAAGATATTCTTTTATTATTTATAATAATCATAGGTGTCAATGAAGGGTTTATACCTGCTTTTATTATTATTGAATGTAATGTTGTTGGCTCCTCTAAATTTATTACCATAACCTCATTTAACGGATTTGCTGTTTCTCTATATATGGATAATAAACTTTCAGATAATCTTAATGTAATTTTCATATGCATACATCCTTATAATGTTATACTAATTTAAACTAAAACCTCTTAATGTCTCTATTGTAGGATTTCCGTTATTATCCCAGCCCCTTGCGGTATAATATTCATCAAGCATTTCATCAATAACATCCAATGATATATAATGACCTTCGTTTGGTCCATCAGGAATAGGCTCTTCATAAAACCTTGCTGGCGGATAATCGTATTTTCTGCCAAAGTCACTTATTTCTCTAAAATTGTACATTCTGTTTAATGTCCATATTTTTTCAGATAATTTAAGTATTTCATCCCACTTTATTTTTTTACCTGTTATTGTATATATCAAGTCTTCGTAATAGTCTATTTCAAGTCCTATTTCCATATATTGTAATCTACATGTTCCCAATATATCAAATGCTGGACGGGTATGTTGACTTTTTATAACAATAGGTACTACATGCTCATGTTTTGCCTTTGATAGCGTGCTTGCACTCTGTTGTGAAGTAATTAAATCAGTAATATTTCCTGCATCAGCAGATCCTGCAACGTCATTACCTAAAACCCAGCAACGGCCGTGATGTGCTCCTATATCAGCTGTCATATATCCAAGCATCATTCCCGGTGCATTTCTGCTTTCATATCCAGTCCATTCTAAACCTTTAACATGTATTGCAAATTTACTACTATCATTTCCAATTATTTCAGCTGCACCTTTTACACCTTCTGCTAAAGCATTACCTATGCCTTTTCTGTTAGTAATTATTTCAAGTATATGTGCAACAGATTCAAAATCACCAAACTTAACATCCCTTCCCATATCTTCTTTTGAAATAAATCCTTTTTCATAACACTCAAGTGCAAAGCTTACTACGGCCCCACCTGAACAAGTATCTATTCCTAATTCATCACAAATATAATTCAAATATGCAATTTCATGAATATCTTTTACTTCACAATTGCTTCCAAGAAGTGATAATGTTTCATATTCAGGACCTTCTACATAAACATTGCCTAATTTTGTTTTAGCATAACCATATTTGCCGCAAGGTATAGGACAAGCAAAACAACCTTTATCCGTTATCTTTAACTCATCTAATATGGCTTGGCCGTTGATTTTATCAGCATAATCACAATGTGATGTCTGAAAATTTCTAGTTGGCAAAGCTCCTACATTGTTGCACCAATCAGTAATACCGGCTGTTCCCTGTGGAGTCCAAGCAGTAAATCCAGGTTTTGCCCTACATGCAGCATAAGTTTCTTTACCTTTATTCAATAGTCCTTCCGGATCAAAAACTGGTACACTTTTAGTTCCCCTTACTGCAATTGCTTTTATATTTTTAGAGCCGAGGACAGCACCAATTCCTATCCTACCAGCCTGCCTTCCAAAGTCATGAGATATACATGCAAATTTAACAAGATTCTCGCCTGCTGGTCCTATTGTCAATATTTGAAAATCTTCGCCTAATTCGTTTTTCAATTCTTCTTCTACTTTTGTAGAACCTTTGCCCCAATATTTTTCTGCAGATCTTATTTCTACTTTATCATCATCTATAAATATATAGCTTTGTTGTTTAGCTTTACCTTTTATAATAGTAACATCATATCCTGCATATTTCATATTAACTCCGAAATGTCCACCCATATTGCTGTCACCGTACCCACCAGTTGCCGGAGATTTAGTACAAAAATGTGTCTTACCACTAGCCGGTAAAAAATGACCGCTTAAAGGACCCATAGCTATTACAAATATATTTTCTTCATCAAAAGGTTCTACATTAGGTGGGTTTTCATCAAATAATATTTTAGCAGTAAACCCCCTGCCGCCTAAGTATTCATCAACCCATTCTTGTTTAAGTGGTTCTTTAATAACTTTTTCATTAGTCAAATCAATTCTTAACGTAGATCCTGCATATCCGTATATCATTTTTATGCTCCCTTCTATTCAAATGATAATGCATCTCTTGGGCATACTTCTGCACATTGCTTACAATCAGTACATTTATATGGTGTACTTTCCTCTTGATTTACCCTCATAACTTTTGTAGGACAAACTTCAACACATGCTAAACATCCTATACATGTATCATAATCTATTAAATATGTATTGCCTGACATATTTATAGCCTCAACAGGGCAAATCTTAGCACACTCACCACACTGATTGCACACATCAACATAATATTTTCCTGGAACCGGAAACTTCCCATAAACGTTTAACACTGATTTCGATGGGTTAGTTTCTTTAAAATTTTGTAATGCACATACTAACTGACATGCTTTACATCCAGAACATGTTTCGTAATTAAACTTTAAAGGCATAATATAATTCAACTCCTCATGCTATTATTTGCTAATTTACTTTCTCTTTATAATGTTCACTTTTATTACAAAAGTATATTTTAAACATACCATTTCTGTATTCTTATAAATTTACAAAAAACTGGGACAGTTTTTTAATATTTGTATAACTAAAGATTAACTATCCCAGGATATTTAATTAAAACATTAAATTTTATGACTGGTTTTAAACCACTCCAGTTTCTACAATTAATTCGCCTTTTGCAAATCTTTCAATACTTAAAATATCAATTGGTAATGATGTTTCTTCTCCAGCCATTTTTTCAGCTATTAATTTCCCAATCATAGGTGATAACATAAAACCTTTACCACATCCTAAAGCCATAATATAATTATCCAATTCAGGTACAGGTCCTAAAATTGGCTGACCATCAGGAGATATTTCGTAATGACCTGCCCATTGTCTTACAAATCTTACATCCTTTAAAATTGGAAGTTGGAAAACAGCCTTTTGAGCCATTTGCTCTAAAAATTCCCAACCATGGTTGAAATTTATTCTTTTTGGTTCATTTGGATTTCCGTATCCCATAAGGAATCCACCATGTGGAACTTGTTGAATATATGAATCATGAGCAAAGGACATAACCATTGGACCCATAGAGCTTTCTAAAGGCTCAGTAATTAAAATCTGATGTCTTTCTGGTTCAACTGGATGTGATAAACCTACCATTTTACCAACATTTTTACACCATGCTCCAGCTGCATTAACTACAGTATCAGTTAAAATTTCTCCTTGTTCTGTAACAACAGAAGTTATTTTTCTACCATTGTATTTAATATCTGTTACAGGATTATATCTAATTATTTCAACACCTAAATCCTGAGCTCCTTTTGCAAAAGCAAAAGTTGTTTTAAATGGATTTATATGACCATCTTCTTGGCAAAAGAACGCAGCATCCATTCCGTCAGTATTAACAAAAGGCACTATTTCCTTTGCTTCTTGTGGTGTAATCATATGTGAAGGTATTCCTAATTTATGTTGAATTAAAAGGTTCTTTTTCAATCTTTCTGTTTGCTTTGGATCATATGTAGTTAACAAATAACCGCTTTGTCTAAATTCTATATCTCCAAAACCTGTTTCTTCTCCTAATGTTTTAAACATTTCTGCGCTTCCTCTTGAAATGAGACAATTCATTTCAGTTCCCCACATTTGTCTAATTCCAGCACCGCATCTTCCCGTAGAACCACTTGATAAATATTTTCTTTCCAATAAAACAATATTTTTATAACCTTTTTTAGCTAAGTTGTAAGCAACTGAACAACCTAAGGAACCTCCACCTATAATAACGACATCTGCACTTTTACGCATTTTTGTCACCTCCTGCTATTTCTCCAAGCTTAATTGGTTTTACCGGAGCTCGATAAGTTGGCATATCTATTTCTGACATACTTTTATTTAAGTAAATTGCAATTTCTTTAGCAATTAAATCTCTGCATGTTTTTCCTTGGCATGGACCCATAGTACCACGTGATAATCTCTTGATTTCTTCCATAGAAGTAATTCCAGAGTCCAGTAAATCATGTAATTCTTTTAGAGTAAAGTTTTCGCAACGACATAAATATATATTTTTTTCATCCATCTTATTTCTCCTCCAATCCTATGTTTCTAACATCGAGAAATATTTCTTTTGGAACTGAAATAGTAACTATATTTGTATGGTCTAGAGTTTTGTTATCTTGCACCTTTAGAACCTTTGCTTCTCCTATTGCTTTTCCTTCTCGATCCAAAGCTTTTACATTACTGTTTATTTCTGGCAAAGGTAAAAACTCATAAGGCATTTTAATCATAACTTCGCTATCAGAATATGTCTCATCGATTACGAAGCAGGATAAACCTGGACAAATGCTAACACACATTGCACAACCTGTACATTTATCATAATTAATCTCTGGAATATTATTTATATTTTCAAAATCTTTAACTGCTTTTAATTTGCATACAGTTGAACAAGGATTACATGGTATTTCTTGAAAACATTCGAATATTGCATATGCACCTTTTTCTCTTCTTTCTTTGGAAGGCAATAATGCCTCCACCATATCATTTGATGCTAAACCAGTTTTATTAAACATAATCCACCTCCTAACAGCTAAGTAATTTTAATCCTGATTTTATTTTTTCTCCAACTGCTCCTGACCTTAAAACATCAAGATCATTTTTAAAGCCTTCTTTAATTGCTACAATATTTGTTCCATATCCCAAAGCTTCTGCAGCAGAAAGACCTGCGATTGTACCTTCGACCATAGCACTGCTTGCCTCTTCAACTTCAGCTGAATCTCCTGCAACATATACTCCATTAGTAGTAGTTTGAAGATTTTCATCTCTTAATGGAACAAATCCTCCAAGGCTTGGAACATATTTCACTTCACATCCAGTTTGTCTTAATAATTCACCTTGAGGCGATAAACCTACAGCAAGGCATATTATATCAACATCTATGGTTTGATCAGTATTAGGAATAGGATTAAATTTATCATCAACTTCACATATTACTGCACCTTCTACAGTTTCATTTCCCAAAGCTGTTTTTATTGTATGTGATGTGAGAATAGGAACACCTAAACGTCTTACTTTAGAAGCATGGACTAAATAACCTCCTACTTTTGGAGCTGCATCTATAATTGCTGCCACTTTTACACCAGCTTGCATTAATTGATATGATACAATTAGCCCTATGTTTCCTGCTCCAATCATTAATACATTATTTCCAGGTACTATGCCGTGTTCGTTCATTAGAGTCTGAACTGCACCTGCTCCATAAACGCCAGGTAAATCATTATTTTCAAATAAAAGCATTTTTTCTGCAGCACCTGCTGCAATTATAGTTTTCTCGCTAGTCATTCTTTTGTAACTTTTTCCTTCTTCATAGGAAATTACACCATCACTATAAATAGCAAGTACAGTTGTATCCAGCTTCACATCTATTAACTTGTTTTTTTCTATTTCTTCATATAAAATTTTAGCAATATCTATTCCTCTTATTCCTGCATATTCTTTTTCTGAACCAAAAAAGCGATGTGTTTGTTTTACAAGTTGTCCACCTAATCGTTTTCCCCTATCAAACAAAGTAACTCTAGCACCCTGATTTGCCGCTGCTATTGCTGCACACATTCCAGCTGGTCCACCGCCTATTATAGCTATCTCTGTATGTAACATTATTCTTCACCACCTTTTAATTTGCCTTTTCCTTCTTGCATATTAATTACCATTCCATCTCTTAACTCTTCAACACAAACTCTGACATTTGGTTCTCCGTTAACTTCCATCAAGCATGAAGAACAGTTTCCAATTGCACAAAAGAATCCTCTTGGACGATGATCATGTCTTAATACCCTTACACCATTTTCGTGCAAAGCAGCTGCTATTGGCTCTCCTTCATATCCTTTTAACATTTTCCCTTCAAATATAAATTCCACCTCTGTTTTTTCTACAATACTACTTAGTACAGGATGTTTTTTAATACGCATTTTAACCCTCCTTATGATTAAAAATTTATAAACTATTTAATACTTTATTATCAACTTCAGATGGTGATTTAACTTCATCATCTAATGTTAATTTTACTGATCTAATAACTTCTTTTTCTTCTTTTTCTTTTTCAACTTCAGCTGCCATCTTAAATATTGATATCAATACTGCACATCCAAATATAAATATTGGTAAGGCAAATACAATACTCATTGATTGAAGTGCTTGTGTGCCAACAGTCCCGCTAACCAATAGACATACGATTGTTACACCACCAATTAAAAATCCCCAAAATACTTTAAGCGATTGTGGTGCTTCTTCGTCTACGTTATTTTTTATAGTCATGGAAGCAATTGTTGACGTCATAGCATCTGCCAATGTAATAAACGAAAATCCTAATGCAGCAATACCAACCGGTATAGTAATTGAACGTAATGGCATGTTTTGGAACAATGCATACATTGAAACTTCCAATCCTTTTGCATTAATTATGTCCATAATTCCAGCTTGTTGAAAGTGCTCATAATATATTGCTGACCCACCAAATGCTGTAAACCAAATAAATAAGAATGCACCAGGTACAAAAATATTAACTAAAATAAACTGTCTGATTGTTCTGCCAATTGCAATACGAGCAAGGAACATTCCTATCAAAGGTGCATATGCCATCCACCATGCCCAGAAGAATATTGTCCATCCGCCGCTCCAACCGTTACCAACATTAAATGCATCTGCGTTAAAAGACGAAGGTATAAAGTTTTGAATGAATGATCCTATTGTTTCTACAAGTACATTTAATAAAAACTTTGTTGGTCCGAAAAGTAATAAAAATGCCACTAATACTATATAAATATATGAATTTATACTGCTGATAATTTTCATACCCTTCTGCAGTCCTCTGGCGCTTGAAACTGTATAGCTTAGAGTAAGAGCTATAATTATGCCTACATATACTGTATTGTTTTGCTTTAATCCGAACAAGAAATCCAACCCTGATGCAAATTGCATTGTACCAAACCCCAAGGAAGTTATAACGCCACCTACTAGTGCCAATATGGAAAGTGCATCAATTCCTTTACCCCAAGGACCATATATTTTATCACCAAGTATCGGATAAAGTGTAGAGCTGGCTCTAAAAGGTAATTTCTTGTTATATATTGCATGTGCTGCTGCAACTCCAAATATCGTGAACAATGAATACGGAAGAATTGACCAATGATATATGCCTATTTGTAAACCTCTTATAGCACTTTCATGTGTTTGAGGTTCTGCACCTGTAAAAACTGGTGGTGTATAATAATGAGTAAGAGGTTCAGCAACTGACCAAAATACCATCGCTGTAGCAATACCACCACATACAGCCATTGCACACCAAGCAAAAACACTTTGTTCCGTTTTAGCATTTGGTCCTCCAATTTTTAATTTACCAAAGGATGAAAACATAATACCAATTGTGCCGGCGAACATAGCAAATGCAGATAATAAATAAAACCATCCGAATTTATCAATTGTAAACGCTAAAGCTTTACTTGCTATATTTGCAAAACCACCTGGGTTTATTGCCCCTATTAATATCATCAGAAGCAATAATATTGCAGGAGGATAAAATACACCTTTTTCAATTTCAAAATTTTTAAATAATTTCATAGAGCACTTCCTTTCTTGGTTAACTAATTAGTATAAGATTTTTACTGATAAGTACATATGGCAAGTTAATTAATAACTTGTCTAACTTATAATTTCTACATCAATTAATGATTATAAAATATTCATTGCATAATATAGTCTTACATTTTGCTCTAAAAATTGCATTTTTGCTATCGATTTCCCGTCCGTATCAACTCAGATACTAAAACTGTCAACACTAAAATGTCCATTTTAACTTACGCATCATTCACCCTTTCTTTAAAATATTTTAGTACTATTTACCTGATATAATATATTAGCAATAACAATGCCAATTTGTTATTTTTCGTTTTTTTTAGCATGATATCCCTAAGTCATTGAAATATCTACATTGTTATAAATATAATAATCAAACCAAAAATAAGTATTTTTATATTAAACTTTAAATATATCAAATTGAGATATATTTAATTATTTTTGTTGATAAATAAGAAAATATTCGTATCTAAATTTTAGACATGAATATTTCATTTTGATATATTATTAATTTCATCACAGACTACTATAATATTTTTATTAAATTTATTTGAATTTTTAATACATGTACATTATTTCAGTGCGTCCTTAAAGAGGTATAAACCTTTTAATGCATATTTTCCAATTGATAATTCTTTATTTTATTATAAATAGTTGCCCTGCTTATACCTAATTTTTTTGCTGCTAGGACCTTACCATTCTCATCCCATCCATATTTGTTCAAAGCATTCTTTATATAATGCATTTCAATTTCTTTTAAATTTAGCTCTTTATTTTCTATGAGTTTATTAGAATCCCTAACACTTGACGGAATGCTATTAATTGTTATATATTCATTATCTTCAAGATTAATTGCAAACTCTATGGCATTATTTAATTCTCTAACATTTCCTGGCCATGAATAATCTAATAAAAGCTTCTCCACATCTTTGTCAATACCTTTTATATTTCTTCCCATCACTTTTGCAAATCTATCCATAAAATAATTAGCCAGTAATATAATATCTTCTTTTCTTTCTCTTAATGATGGTATTATAAGTGGTATAACATTCAATCTATGATACAAATCTGCTCGAAACTCCCCTTTTATAATAGCACTTTCAAGATCCACATTAGTAGCAGTAATAATTCTCACATCAATAGGTATAGTTTCATTTGATCCAACTCTTATCACTTCTTTTTCTTGAATAACTCTGAGGATTTTAGGCTGCATGTAAATGGGCATAGCCTCAATTTCATCAAGAAATATAGTACCACCATTTGCTATCTCAAACTTACCAGGTTTTCCAAGTTTATTAGCACCAGTGAACGCTCCACTTTCATATCCAAATAATTCACTCTCAATTAATGAGTCAGGTATGGCGCTGCAATTTATAGTAACAAAAGGTTTATCCCTTCTTAAACTGTGATAATGAATTGCTCTTGAAAATACTTCTTTTCCAGTTCCTGTTTCTCCTATTAACATGACTGTAGAGTTAGTTTTTGATACTCTTATTGCCATATTTTTTAGATTAATCATAACATTGCTTTGACCGATAATATCATCGGTACTTATAGGCTTATCTCCATTAACAAGTGTGTATGCTCTACTTTTAGCATTATTATAATTTTCAAAAGATAAAACCATTCCCTGTACTTCGTTTTTAAAAAGTATTTTTCGGATGTTTACTATGTATTTATCTAATTTTGAATTTATTGAATTACAAATTTCCTGCTTCTTTAAGCAATTGTCTTCTGAGTTTAAAAAATTTTCATACTGAAGTGAAGGAAATATATTTTCTAATTTAATACCCAATATATTTTCTTTACTGGATATTCTAAGCTTTTCCATACCTATTTGATTTATATGTGTAATTCTTCCTTCATAGTCAGTGGCTATAATGCTATTATCTATAGAATTCATAACTTGATCAAGTTTATCTTTAATAATAACCATGTCTTTAAACATCCTATTTTCCATAACCTTACTATAAATCAGGTTTGCCATTTTTTCTACAAAAAGTAAATTTCCATCCATGTTATCTTTTAATATTTTAGTTTGCTCTTCATCATATGCTGTTAAAGAAATTACACCAACTACTTCATCTTCTCCTTTTATTGGTGCATAAACAGTCATCTTGCAAATACAATTTCCATACCATTCACAACCTATGCATAGCTCATCTTCTCCTGTAGCTTCAATAATAAACTTTTCACCAGTATCAATTGACTTTCTATAAGCCTTTCCAGGTTTATCAAATTTTTTCCCTTTCAAATACTCAAGTCTTCCTACTACTGCTACCCTTATAAGATCTGTATCAACAATTTCTACATCCACTTTTAAAGCTGCTGCAATAGCCTTAACAATTTCATTCAAGTCATTTTCCAAATTCATTAAAGTCGACATTATTTTCTCTCCTTAATAAGGATTTAAAAACCAAATTATATATTATATTTATAAATCATATTTAGCAATTTTCCTATAAATTGTCGATCGGCTGATACCAAGAGCATTTGCTGAATCAATTATTCCTTTTTCAGTATGACCATAAAAATCTAAAGCTTTTTTTATATAAGTTGTTTCTATTTCACTTAATGTTGGTAAATTTGAATTATTTATGACATTTAAATTATTATTATCAAATTTTTGTAAATTTAAAGGTAAATTTTCAATATTGATATAATCTAAAGTTTCCATATTGATTGCATATTCAATAGTATTTTGTAATTCCCTTACATTTCCTCCCCATTGATACTTTGAAAATATATCCTTTACTTTACCATCAATTCCTATAATATTTTTATTAAATCTTTCATTAAATTTTTTTATAAAATAATCGGTTAGAACATGAACATCATTTCCACGCTCCCTTAAAGGAGGTATAAATAGTCCTAAAACATTTAATCTATGATACAAATCTTCTCTAAATTGACCTTTTTTAACCAATTCATCCATTCTGACATTAGTTGCAGAAATGATTCGTACATTTATTGGAATACATTCGCTACCACCAATTCTTTCAATTTCTTTTCTTTCAATAACTCTCAATAATTTTTGCTGTAAGTATAAAGGCATTGTTTCAATTTCATCTAAAAATATAGTACCTTTGTCAGCTAAATAAAATTTTCCATGTTTACCTTTGCTGTTTGCACCTGTAAATGATCCCTTTTCATAACCAAACAATTCACTTTCAATTAATGTTTCAGGAATTGCGCTACAATTTATAGCAATGAAAGGTTCGGCTGATCTTTTGCTTTCATAATGAATGGCTCTGGCAAATAATTCTTTTCCAGTACCGGTTTCACCGCATAACATAACTGTTGACCTTACTATTACCAATTATATCATCTAAAATAACATGTCCATATTTATTATTAGTGTCACTTGTCATTTCATTTATTGTTTTAGTATCGTCAAAAAAATATGCGAAGGCTTGAGTATTATAATCTAATAACAAAGATGTTAAACTATAAAGAAAAAATTTAGTTTGACCATTTATTTTAATAGAAATCTCATTAAACTCTGAATTGTTATCATCAGATATTTCAATATTAGATATATCACTAAATATATCATCTATATTTTTACCTATAATATTGACACTTTCTAAAGATAATAACTGTTTCATATAATTATTAATTTTAATTATATTTTGATTTACATCTACTATAATGACTCCTTTATTAATTCCATTAAATATGCTATTTAAAAAATAAGAATTTCTCTTAAGATTATTGATAGCTTGTACTTCTTCCATTTTTGAATTCAGAAGACTCGAAATCCTATATAAAAAATTAAGAATATTTTGTTCATTGTGAACCATGAATTTAACTTGTTCTTCAGTAACAGCATTTAACAATATTACTCCTCTCAAGTTTTCTTCGTCATATATTCCGGTAGCAACAACATTTTTATAAATACATGTGGTTCCATACTTTTCGCAACGTTTGCAAATGTGTTCATTATCATTTATTGTATCAGATACTATAAAGTGCTTTTTTCTTTTCAAAAAAATTTCTTGATTAATTATACCTGATTCAACTATATAATTACCTTTTACTTCACATAGTCCTCCGGTAGCAACAATTATTTTCTTATTTTCATCAACTACCATAACATCCATTTTAAAAGCAGCTTTTGTTGCTTCAGCAAATTCATTTACCCCTTCAATAATATTATTAATTGTTATCATTAAAAACACCTCTCAATTTGTTAAGGGATTAAATATATGTGTATAATTATAACATAACTAACAAAATGCGTAAACTAATTAATATTAGTAAAATAATATACTTTATATAATTTACAACATACTATTGTTTATAATTTAGTAATATATTTTTAATTTTTTTGTCACAATTTGTTGAAATTTATTTTTTGCAAATGTTTTCAATTTGGTATATAATATTTAGAATTAAACTAATAAGTCTAAATTTGTAAGATTTTAATTTAGGGGGCCAAATTATGTATCTTGACATCAAAAGAAAAGTTTCAATGCCATTAGTGCATTTAAAAAGCAATGTAGTTATAAAAATAAACAATGAACTTGAAAAACTTATAGGTTATTCGAAAGAAGAATTGTTAGGTAAATCCCTTAATTATATAAATAAAATTTTAAAAATAAATAAACAAGTTTGCCTTGAAAATATTGTATCCTGTTGCGAAGTATTTATTTTTACAAAAGAAAATGAGCCTTTAGAAGTATTAATTCATAAGAACACTCTTTCAGAAAACGAACTAATTTATTTTATTAAAGAAAAAACCAATTCAAGAATTAACGACAGATTTCAGTATGTAGGCGCTATGCTTTCCTATAATAAAACAGGAACAGCAATTTTATCATTTCCGGATTTAATTCTTCTAAAATCAAATCAACAATTATTTGATTCAATAATTCCTCCATCTATCCAAATAAATAATTCTTTAGGTATTAATTTTAAAGAAATATTACCAATGGAATATAAAAAAAATATTTTTGAACAAATCATTATGCAAGTAGTAGAAAATAATGAGCCGTATTTCTTTGAATCAATGAAATTTTTAAACATCAATAATGAAACAAAATATTTTGATGTTTCCTTTGTTCCTATTTTTGTTTCGGAAAAAATAAAATATATTGTTCATACATTAAGAGACGTGACAGAAAAAGTTGTCAGCAGCATCATTATAAAAGAACAAAAGGATGAATTGGAAGCTATTATAGAAAATATATCCGATGGATTATGCACTGTTGATAAGGATTTTAACATAACTAAATTGAACAAAAAAATAAATGAAGTTGTTTATTATCCGGATTCTATTAATAAAACTGGTGACTCGTTAAAATATACCAAATATTATGATTTTGACGGAAACCCCTATGAATTTGGAGATTTTATTGAGGGTAAAATTTTAAAAGGTGAAAAAATAAAGGACCATAAATTCATTGCCCATAGACCTGACGGAATTTTTTATTTCAGTGAAAGCGGCAGTCCTATATATGATAAAGACGGCAATATAAAAAAGGCTTTAATCAGTATTAGAAATATAACCGATCAAGTTAAAAAAGACCAAATAATTAAAGCACAAAAATATCAATTAGAAGCAATCATCGAAAATATGAATGATGAAATTATAATTTTTAACAAATACGGTAAAATTATTAATATGAATAAAAAGGCAAGAGAAATGCATTTAATTAAAGATAATACAAATATAGATATCGAAGAAATATATAAATACACAGAATTTTATGAAATGGATGGAAGTGTAATATCTTTTGACAGCTTAACAAAATTAAAATTAATTAATGGTGAAAAAACTGAGAATAAAAGAATTATTAGAAAAATAAATAACAATATTCAATATATGGAGTCAACTGGCACCCCTATTTATTACTTCCAAAACAATTTTATTTGTGGTGTTTTAGTAATTCGTGATATAAGCGAAATTATAAAATATGAAGAAAGCTTATACAATAAAGCCCAATATGATTCATTAAGCAATATAATCGAAAATCTTGATTTAGGTTTTTTTAGGTATAAATTTCCGGAACTTGATATTATTGATATTAATAAAAAAGGCTATTTTCTAATAAAACAAATCATACCTAATATAGGTTCCCATTCTTCCTTAATAGGAAAAAATATTAATAATATAATATTTAATCATACTATTATTGACTTAATAAATAATGCATCAAAAAATAATATGAAAAGTTATAATGAAACAGTAAAATATAATATAAACAATAAAGAAATATCCCAAAAGTATATTTTTCATCCTGTAATGGACATGAATAACGAGATTATTGAAGTAATATTAATTGGAATAGATATTACTGAAGAAATAAAGGCAAAAACAGAATTGGAAAATTCTCTGAAAATACAGGATGAAGTTTACGCAAATGTAGCACATGAGCTAAAAACTCCTTTAAATGTTATATTTTCCGCCAATCAAATTATGGAGCTTTTTTTAAAAAATGATTTAACAGAA
>JARBUP010000251.1 GCA_029239575.1 Bacillota bacterium | reverse complement strand
GTATAATTCTTAAGGAAACGAAATTGAATTATACAATTTTAATTAATTGTTCGGAAAAAGCATTTGTAAAAGGAGATTAATTATGTTTACAATAAATAATTATGTAATAGCAGAAAGTCTTGAGCAAGCATATGAATTAAATCAAAACAGAAGAAATGTAATACTTGGAGGAAATCTTTGGCTTAAAATGAGCAGAAAAGCAATTAACAAAGCTATAGATTTATCAACTCTTGGGTTAAATAACATAGAAGAAACAGATGATGAATTTAAAATTGGTTGTATGTGTACTTTAAGAGATTTAGAAATACACGAAAAATTAAATAGTTACTTTGACGGTGTTATTTCAAAATCAGTAAATAATATAGTAGGGGTTCAGCTTAGAAATGGTGCTACAATAGGTGGAACTATATTTTCAAGATTCGGATTTTCAGATGTTTTAACAGCACTTTTAACATTGGACACATATGTTGAGTTATATAAAGGTGGAATTATTCCTTTATCTGATTTTGTGGACATGCCATTGGACAATGATATTTTAGTTAATATAATAATAAAAAAAGATAACAGAAAAGTTTCATATTTAAGCCATAGAATGAGTTCAAGTGATTTACCTGTACTCACTTGTGCAGTTTCAAATATAAACAATGAATGGAATGTTGTAATTGGAGCAAGACCTATGAAAGCAAAACTTACAAAATTAAAATCAAGTTCTAATCTTACTGAAGATGAAATAAATAATTTTGTTAAAAATATAAATGATTCGGTTAAATATGGATCAAATTTCAGAGGTAGCAAAGAATACCGTCAAATACTTGCAGAAGTTTTTATAAAAAGAAATATACAAACAATAGTAAATGTATAATCTCAGGAGGAAATATGCAAATTAAATTATGGATAAATGACAGGGAATTTGAAGATGAAATTTCACCTGATACAGTTTTAATAGATTTTATTAGATCAAAAGGATTTTTAAGCGTTAAAAGAGGATGCGAAACATCGAACTGCGGACTTTGTACAGTGTATTTAGAAGGTAAGCCAGTACTTTCATGTTCAACTTTAGCTATGAGAGCTGATGGAAAGCATATAACTACAATTGAAGGTATCGAAGAAGAAGCTAAAGAGTTTGGTGGATTTATGGCAGATGAAGGGGCAGAGCAATGCGGATTTTGCAGCCCAGGATTTATCATGAGCGTATTAGCTATGAAAAAGGAATTAAAAAATCCAACAGAAGATGAAATAAAAAAATATCTTGAAGGAAATTTGTGCCGTTGTACTGGATACATGGGGCAATTAAGAGCAATAAAGAAATATTTGGAATCTCAGATTTAAGGAGGAGCAGAATGAAAGTAGTAAATAAAGGTTTAAGAAAAAAAGATGCTATGGCTTTGGTTACTGGAAAGCCTGTTTATACGGACGATATTACTCAAGGAAGCTCTTTAGTAGTTAAATTATTAAGAAGTCCTCATGCACATGCAAATATAGAAGAAATTAATATAGATAAAGCTAAAAATTTAAAAGGAATTGAATGTGTTTTAACATATAAAGAAGTTCCAAGTGCAAGATTTACAACAGCTGGTCAATCATTCCCAGAGCCAAGTCCTTATGACAGATTAATTCTTGATAGAAGACTTAGATGTGTTGGAGACCCTGTAGCAATAGTTGCTGGTGTTGATGAAAAAACAGTTAATAAAGCAATTTCGCTTATAAAAGTTAAATATGAAATACTTGAACCATTATTAGATTTTAGACAAGCTTTAGACAATGAAATTATTGTTCATCCAGAAGAAGATTTTAATGCTTTGTGTGATGTTGGAGCTGATAATAATAGAAATTTATGTGCTGCAGCAAACAGTGAGTCAGGTAATTTAGAAGAAGAATTTAATAATTGTGTTCATATTGTAGAACAAACATATTCAACAAGAGCTAACAACCAAACAATGATGGAAACATTTAGAACTTATACAAATTTAGATGCATACGGAAGATTAAATGTAATAAGTTCAACACAAGTTCCGTTCCATATAAGAAGAATACTAGCAAATGCTCTTAATATTCCTAAATCTAAGATTCGTGTTATTAAACCAAGAATAGGCGGAGGATTTGGAGCTAAACAATCAGCTGTAAGTGAAATGTTTCCTGCAATAGTTACTATGGTAACAGGAAAACCTGCAAAAATGATTTATTCAAGAAAAGAAAGTTTTACTAACGGAAGCCCTCGTCACGAAGCTGAAATTAAAGTTCGTCTTGGTGCAGATGAAAATGGAGTAATAAAAGCAATACACATGTATTCACTTTGGAATGCAGGTGCTTATGGAGACCATGGACCTACAACAGTTGGGTTATCGGGTCATAAAGCTATGACAATATATAATAAAATAAAAGCTTTCAAATTCAATTATGATGTTGTTTATTCTAATACAATGTGGGGAGGAGCATACAGAGGTTATGGTGCTACTCAAGGATTTTTTGCATTAGAATCTGCAGTCAATGAATTAGCTACAAAATTAAATATGGATCCTACAGAACTTAGATTAAAAAATATGCTTACTGAAAATCAAGTTGGTGATACAATGCCTACTTATTATAATGAAATCTTAAACAGTTGTACTTTGGATAAATGTTTAATTAAAGCTAAAGAAATGATTGAGTGGGATAAAAAATATCCATATGTTGATATGGGTGGTGATAAAGTTAGATCAGTTGGTGTTGCTGTTGCAATGCAAGGTTCAGGTATTTCACAAGTTGACGTTGGAGCTGTTGAAATAAAATTAAATGATGATGGATTCTATACTCTTAATATAGGTGCAACAGATATGGGTACAGGATGTGATTCCATTCTTGCTCAAATTGCAGCTGAATGTTTGGACTGTGAATATGACAATATAGTTGTTCATGGAGTAGATACTGATACATCTCCATATGATACAGGTTCATATGCTTCAAGCACAACATATATTACAGGTATGGCAGTTGTTAAAACTTGTGAAACTTTAAAAAACAAAATTTTAAAAGAAGGAGCAAGACTAATAGATAGATCTATAGAAGAAGTAGATTTTGATGGTCAAAAAGTGTTTTCATTAATAGATGATAAGAACATAACTTTAAAAGATATTGCAAACAGCAGTTTATTAGGATTTAATAATTATTTAACTGCAAGTGAATCACATCATTCACCAACTTCACCTCCACCATTTATGGCAGGTATTGTTGAAATAGAAATGGACAAACTTACAGGTCAGATAGATTTAATAGATTATGTTGCAGTAGTAGACTGTGGAACTCCTATTAATCCTAATCTTGCACGTGTACAAACTGAAGGTGGTCTTGTTCAGGGAATAGGTATGGCTTTATATGAAGATATTAAATATAATAAAGATGGAAGAATGATGAACGATTCATTCCTTCAATATAAAATACCATCTCGATTAGATGTTGGAAATATAAGAGTAGCATTTGAATCAAGCTACGAACCTACAGGCCCATTTGGTGCTAAATCAATAGGTGAGCTTGTAATAAATACACCATGCCCAGCAATAGCTAATGCAGTTTATAATGCTACAAATGTAAACATTAGAACACTTCCTATAACAAGTGAAAAAATAGTTATGGGTATGTTGGAAAATAAATAAAATATTATTTTAAAAAAAGTCTTGAAATAAATCAAGACTTTTTTTAATACATTTGATAAGTATTACTCTAATGGTATATCTTTATGAAATTCATTATGTGTATCTATTTCTCCTTTATATAAATAAATATGAAATACATACTCAACAAGCATAATCACTAAAGCAAAAACAATTAAGCCAGTTACGCTTGAAATGAAATCAACTACTAAGAAATCAACTACATATGCAGTAAATGCTCCTAAAATTCCATCTCCTATTGATTCAATTACTTTACCCATTGATTTCATAATCAATAAGTATCCAACAAAATAATTCAACAAGCTTCCTGCGAGTGCAATAACTAATACCCAATTAAACGGATTTTCGTCTATTAAATCAAAAGCAATCCATGACGCTAACAATGTTGCTATAAATTTAAGTATTAAGGCAAAAGTGGTTCTCATATTTTTCTCCTTTATATGTAGAAAACAAATTATATAATTCAAAGTTATTTTTTGTAATAAATCATAATTTATACTTAATAAGGATTAAATTATAGTTTTTATTTAAGCATAATAAACTTTTTAATTCAAATAATAAATAAATCCTTTATTAAATTTAAATGGTGAAAGGAGATAATTAATTATGGCTAAAAATAATTATAAAGAAAAACATATGGCTATGCCAATAGAAAGTCATGTTACAGCTGCATGGGCAAGCCAAGCAAAACTTAAACCAGTTTCGAAAGTTAATATTCCAGATGAAGAACAAGTAATGAATGCTAAAGAATATGTTGATTCAAATGAAAAATAGTAAATAATAATATTTAAAAGTTAAAGGAAGGTCTAATACCTTCCTTTAATTTTTTTATGACCTAAC
>JARBUP010000250.1 GCA_029239575.1 Bacillota bacterium | reverse complement strand
AAGAAGAAGCTTTAAGAATAGCAGATAAATTTGGTTATCCTTTGGTAATGAAAATTGAATCGGCCGATATTCCTCATAAATCAGATGCAGGTGGCGTTAAGTTAAATATTCGTTCCAAAGAAGAGGTTTTAAAATCATTTGAAGAAATTATGACCAATGTTAAAAATTACAATCCTGATGCATACATAAACGGAATTTTGATGCAGGAAATGCTGCCCAAGGGTTTAGAGCTTATATTAGGTGTAAAAAATGATCCTTTGTTTGGTCCGATGATTTTATGCGGATTAGGTGGAGTATTCGTAGAAATATTTAAAGATGTCAGTTTGTATCCTGCTCCATTAAACCATAAAGAAGCATTGGATATGATAAAATCTCTTAAAGGATATCCACTTTTAACAGGATATAGGGGCGCAAAAGAATTAGATGTTGAATCAATGGCAGATTTAATAGTAAAGACATCTGAATTTGCAGTTGCATATAAGGAAACAGTAGCTGAAGTGGATATAAATCCTATTTTCCTTTATGAACAGGGAGACGGATTATCTGTAGCAGATTCATTAGTTTTAATAAAAGAATAAATTTAAATATGATTTTTTATAAATGGAAACCTTGAGATTTTTTTCGAGGTTTTTCTTAATAATAATAATGGAGGTTTATATGACAGCTTTTCCAGATGCTAATATTCTTTATGTTGACCTGAATGAAAAAAAGATATACAGGGATAAGTTACCCGGTAATATATATAGATTATATCCAGGAGGGTCTTCGCTTGGACTATATTTAGCGCTACATAACTTAAAAATAGGAATTGACCCGCTGTCTCCAGATAATCCTCTTGTTTTTTCAGTATCTGCAGTTACAGGTCTGCCAATAAGCGGAATAACCCGTATGAATGTATCATGCAAGAGTCCATTAACCGGAGGTATTGGAGATAGCCAATCAGGTGGATTTTTTCCGGTTCATCTAAAATTTAACAAAATAGATGCAATTGTAGTGAGAGGAAAATCAGAAAAGCCAGTTTATTTATTTATTGATGGTGATTCTGCTGAATTAAGAGATGCCTCAATGCTTTGGGGAAAGGTTACCGGAGAATCCGAAAAAATAATAAAAGAAGATTTGAACAGAGAAGACGTTGAAATTGCACAGATTGGACCAGCAGGGGAAAACCTTGTTAAGTATGCATGTATAATAAATATGTGTAACAGGGCAAATGGAAGAAATGGAATGGGAGCCGTTATGGGTTCTAAAAATTTAAAAGCTATAGTGGTTGCTAAAGGGAAGTCTATAAAACCTGTAAAAAGCGATGAATTTTTTTCATTGTCCAAAAGTGTTATGAAGAGGCTTGATAAAAACGTGACGGCCTCAAATCTTGGCATGTATGGTACAGATGCAGACCTTGAATCATACAGCAATGAAGGATTTCTTCCTACTAAAAACTGGACTAGAGGTTATTTTCCTGAAGGAGCTAACAATATTACTGGAACCACTATGCATAGGACAATTTTAAAGGCAAGAGATACCTGCTTTTCATGTACAGTAAGGTGTAAAAGGGTTGTAGAGGTTCCAGGCATGGTAGACCCTCTTTATGGCGGACCTGAATATGAAACAGTTGCTACATTTGGATCTTATTGTGGAATAACAAGTATTGAGTATGTTTCCCTTGCTAATCAATTATGCAATATGTACGGATTAGATACAATTTCATGTGGCGCAACCATAGCGTTTGCAATGGAATTATATGAAAAAGGAATTATCGATGATGAAGTTACTGATGGTATTAAATTAAATTTTGGAAACGCTGAAGCATTGCCGATTTTAATTAAAAAAATAGCCATAAAGGATGGATTTGGAAAGCTGCTGGCTGAAGGAAGCTACAGATATGCTGAAATGTTAGGCAAAGATGCAATTGATTTGACTGTTACGGTTAAGAAGCAGGAGCTTCCTGCTCACATGCCTCAATATAAGCCTTCATTAGGATTAATATATGCAGTTAATCCGTTTGGAGCCGATCATCAATCAAGTGAGCACGATTTTGCTCTTGTAATGCCAGAAAACACTATGGAAAGAAAGAGGCTCTCCATGATTGGAATAAATAAGGGTTGTGATGATCTTTTTACTATGGATGAAAACAAGGTTAAATTTGCATTGGAAACTCAAAAATTTTATTCAGTTCTTGATACTCTTTGTTTGTGTCAATTTGTATGGGGACCATCATGGCAGCTATATGGACCTGATGATATAGTTGAATTGTGCAAGACTGGAATAGGATGGAAAACATCAATTAATGAATTAATGCAAATTGGTGAGAGAAGAATTAATATGATGAGAGCATATAATGCTAAGGAAGGTTTTACAAAGGCTGATGATACTCTGCCTGTAAAAATGTTTGAACCTTTAAAAGGGGGGCCTGCTGATGGCGCTGTACTTGATAAGCAAGCTCACGAACAGGCTAAAGAGCTATATTATGATCTTGCAGGGTGGGATAGAAAAACAGGCAATCCAAAGCAATCTACTTTGACAAAGCTTTCGTTACAGTGGTTAATCTAAATGTTATTATGGATTAACGGTTAAATTTAATTAATTAGTTAACTCTAAATTGAAAGTTATATTTAAAATAATAGGCCAAGAGCAATAATATTCATCTTGAAAATCTTTTGTATAAAAATTTAATAAAAATAAATGCAACGGAGATTACTGTTGCATTTATTTTTGTCCGGTACTATAATATATATTGGTATAATTTGTATAAAGCTATACAAAAATATTAAAATTTGAAAGAGGTGTGATATGAACAAAAAGTATTTAGATAAGCTCGTTTCAATTTTAAAGAATAAAAACATAGATGCAATTTTGGTTGCACCATCAGAAGAAATGGAGTTTTTAATGGGGCATAATACACATTTATGCGAACGATTTCAAGCTCTCGTAATTAAAAATGACGGAACTTATTTTTACATTTGCAATTTATTAACTGTTGATGAGGTACAATCAGTTTTAGGACCTAATATTAAAGTATATGGCTGGTTTGACGGCGATGTGTTTACTGATACAGTACAAAAGGCTTTTGAAGAAAATAATTTAATAGGTAAAATAATAGCAGTAAACTCTACGGAAAGAGCTATTTTAATTCTTCAAATAATGGAAGCAATGGATGTTAAATTTGTCAACGGTAAGCCTCTTCTTGAAGAAATGAGAATGATAAAAGATGAGGAAGAACTTGAAAATTTAAGAAATGCAGCAAGAATTACTGATGAGTCTTATGAAGAATTATTAAAATTCATAAAGCCTGGCATAAAAGAAAAAGATATTGCAGATAAAATGAGTGAAATATTTAAAGCTAAAGGAGCGGATGTAGGATTTACCATGGTTTGTTCTGGTCCGAATTCTTCATATCCTCATTATAATAACAATCAAAGAGTTATTGAAGAAAAAGATATAATCGTTCTTGATTGGGGTTGTAAATATAATAACATGTGTGCTGATATGTCAAGAACTGTTTTTGTAGGAGGAATTACTGAAGAAGAAAGAGAAATATATGAAATAGTTCTTACATCACAAGAAGCAGGAGAAAAGGCTGCAATAAACAGTGCTTATATACCTGATGTGGATAAGGCTTCAAGGGATATTATTAAAAATGCAGGATATGAAAAATACTTTTTTACAAGATTAGGACATGGAATAGGATATTCCGTTCATGAATCTCCAGATATAAAAACAAGTAATAAAAGAAATCTTGAGCCAGGAATGGTTTTTAGTATAGAACCTGGAATTTATATAGCTGGTAAATTTGGAATGAGAATTGAAAACATTGTAGCAGTTACTGAAAATGGCAATGAAATATTAAATAAAGCATCAAAAGAAATTAAAATAATTTGTCCATTAAGTAAGTAGAAAAATTCTTGCTTTTATTTAAATTTGCAGAAATTGTTAAAAAAACTTGTAAATTTGAACATAATTATGTATAATGATATTGTATCATATAGCAAACTGCAAATCGGTTTGCATCACAACGATAAAATAAATATGTAAAAATGCCCATATTTATTTTTAACATATTTATTATATTATTAAAGGAGATTAAAATGGGTTTTAAAGAAAAGGCTTTACAATTGCATAAAAACAATATTGTTGTTGATACTCATTTAGATCTTGCAGGTGAAATTTACAACAGAAATTTAGCAGGTGAAAAAAATATAATTAAAAATATTTACCTAGATAATTTCAAAAAAGCAGGATTTAATATAATAGTATCGTCATTATACATAGAAAGTGTATTTTTACCTGAAATGGCTTTAAAGATAGCACTTTTACAAATAAAATCTCTAATAGAGGATGTTGAATCCTGCGATGGAGAAGTTCAAATAATAAAAGATAAGAATCAGCTTAATAAAGTAATAAAAGAAAATAAAATAGGAATAATAATTTCTTTTGAAGGACTTGAACCTATTGGAAATGATATAGGTCTTTTAAGAGTTTTTCATGAACTTGG
>JARBUP010000249.1 GCA_029239575.1 Bacillota bacterium | reverse complement strand
GAAATCCATTTAAATCCATTCCATGAAAAATCATCTTCATAAAACTCTGAAGACTTTAAATAAAATTCATTAAGTTCTTTCACAAATAAGTTTAATTTATTATGTGATTCATACTGTAACATAAACCATTCTAACTCTTTATCGTGATTCCATTCTACAAACTGACCTATTTCATAACCCATAAAATTTAATTTTTTGCCTGGATGAGAAATCATATATGCTAAAAATACTCTTACATTTGCAAATTTTTCGTGGTAAGGACCTGGCATTTTATTAAGTAAGGAATGCTTACCATGAACAACTTCATCATGAGAAATAGGAAGAATATAATTTTCACTAAAAGCATAATGCAATGAAAATGTAATTTTTTTATGTTTATATTTCCTTAACAAAGGATCTGTTTCCATATAATCAAGTGTATCGTTCATCCAGCCCATATTCCATTTGAAATTAAATCCAAGACCACCTAAATAAACAGGCTTAGTTACCATTGGCCATGAAGTTGATTCTTCAGCTATCATCAAAGTGTTTGGATGTAGCTTAAAAACTGCTTCATTTAAATTTCTAAAAAATTGAATTGCTTGTAGATTTTCATTAGTTCCATATATGTTAGGAGTCCATTCACCATGTTGTTTATCATAATCAAGATAAAGCATGGAGCTTACAGCATCAACTCTAAGTCCATCAATATGATATTCCTCTAACCAAAAAATAGCATTTGAAATTAAAAATGACATAACTTCGTTTTTACCATAATCAAATTTTAATGTACCCCAGCTTTTGTTTTCTCTTAAATTTTTATCTGCATATTCAAACATAGGGGTTCCATCAAACTCTCTAAGGCCTGATTCATCTTTTGGGAAATGTGCAGGAACCCAGTCTAAAATAACTCCAATTCCATTTTGATGACATTGATCTATTAAATACTTTAAATCTTTAGGTTCACCATAACGAGAAGTAGGAGCAAAATATCCTGAAACTTGGTATCCCCAAGACCCATCATATGGATGTTCCATAATTGGCATTAGCTCAATATGTGTAAAATTATGTTTTTTTACATATTTAATTAATGTATCAGATATTTCATCATAGTTATATATATTTGAATTTTCTTTACGCTTCCATGACGAAATATTAAGTTCATATATATTAATAGGACGTTGGTATATGTTTATTGAATGTTTAAATTCCTGCCAATTCTCATCACACCACTTATAATTGTTAATATCATATACTATTGATGCTGTTTCAGTTTGGGTTTGAGAATAAAATGCAAATGGATCTGATTTATATATTAATTTATTTTCATTTGTTGTTATAAGATATTTATATAAATCTCCAACTCCAAGGTCGGGAATAAATGATTCCCATATACCAGATTTATGGATTTTTTTCATTTCATTATTATCATTTTTACTCCAGTTGTTGAAATCACCCACTAAATGAACTGATTTTGCTTTTGGAGCCCATACGCGAAATATGACCCCAGTTTTTTCTCCTTTTATGATATGCGACCCTAAGAATTTATATGAATAATAATTTGTTCCCTGATGAAATAAATAAATGGGTAATTGATTTGTTTTTTCTGTTTTCATAATGTCCCCTGTTATATTATTGTAGTTATTTTTAATTTTTATTGATGTACAGGAATTCTTGAGGTCTTTTAATGCTTTAAATTGCTTATAGATTTAATGAATTAATTAAATAATAAATAAAGTATATATTAATATATACTAAAAACACAGCGAAACTTGTAAAATTATGCAAAATTATACAAATAAAAATATATAATTTATAAAATTTAATATTTATATATTTTTATTATTATTTTTATAATACTTATACCACTGTATATGTATTTCAAACAAAAAATATAAAAAGACAGCTAATAAAGCTGCCTCAGATTATTACAAAGTATTATTTTTATTTTTGTCATCCTGAGAATAGCGAAGGATCTTGTTATTTAATAAATAGATTCTTCACTTCATTCAGATTTTAAATTACTTAAAATTAACATCCCCAACTTTGCTTGTAAGTTTTATTTTTGTATTGCCGCTACCTTTTGTTTCAGTTCTTTCACTTTCCATAAATGCAGTAGCAGAATATTCATAGCTTGAATTTGCAGGCAACGTTATATTAATATCCCCGACTTGCGTAGCAGCTTCAATAGATTTTGCATCTGAAATATCTGTTGATGTAATATCTATATTTCCTGTATTTGAATTAAAATCAGATTTGTCATATAAAATGCAATTTATAAGTTTTATATCTCCAACATCAGATTTAACGGAATATGAAGAATTACAATTTGTGATATTTATATCACCAACATTAATTTCAGATTCTATTTTACCATTATAATTTTCAATATTTAAATTACCAACATTATTATCAACAGAAATTTTATTTATGTTTGATGGAAGTCTTATAGACAAATTAATGGATACATTTTCTAAATCACCGTATATTCTATTTAATTGAGAAGTATCTATAACAATGTCATTCCATTTAGGTTCAATAGTATATGTAGTTTCCCTTAATAATTTTTCAGCACCTTCTTTAGAATTTGAAGAAGCTTTTATAGTAACATCCACTAAAACTTCTATTGAATCATGAGTTGAAATATTAATATCTCCAACGGAATTTCTAATAACAACATTATCCATTTTTGTTGCATTAATAGTTTGAGACTCTGTTTTTTCAGCTTTCTCTTTTCCTAATGTTTCAATAACTGTTTTAGTTACTTTGTTTGAAATATTTTCAACTGCATTTTCATCAACTTTAAAATCTGCTGTACAACCTGTTATCATAGTAAATGATAACAAAATAATTAGTGCGCTTTTTTTTCTTTTCATAATAACCCCTTATCTCTCGTATTTATACTTGTCCTTATTATACCTTTTTTCAATGTTTTTATGCGTATAAAATAAAAAAGTTAAAATTTCTGCTTAATATTTTTTATTTGGGGTATAAATGTATTACATTAAAAGTTTTTTAGGAGGAATTATGAAAATATTTGATTTTAAAGTTAAAGATATACAAAATAAAGAGGTTTCATTAGAAAACTATAAAGGAAAAGTTTTATTAATAATTAATGGAGCTACAGGATGTGGATTTACACCTCAATATGATGGTCTTCAAGATCTTTATGCAAAATATAATCCAGAAGGATTTGAAATATTAGACTTTCCAAGCAATCAGTTCTTAGAGCAAGCTCCAGGTACAAATGAAGAAATAGTTGGATTTTGCAAACTAAGCTTTGGAGTTGAATTTCCACAGTTTTCTAAAATAGAAGTTAATGGCGAAGGCGAAGAGCCATTATATAAATATTTAAAATCAACTGTTAAAGAAGTTAAAAATGATAAAGCAGATGGATTATATGAAAAAGTTAAGCAATATACTCCGGGTTTAGCTGAGAATGATATTAAATGGAACTTTACTAAATTTTTAGTAAATAGAGGAGGTACAGTTGTAGCAAGATTTGCACCAACAGTAACTCCGGAAGAATTAGAAAAATATATAATTGAATTATTAAAAGATGATGATTCTTATGAGACCGAGACTGAAACTGAAACAGTTTGCTCTTCAGATTTTTCTAAGGGATGCCTTTAATAAAATAAAGTAAAATGAAATATATAAACAAAAAAACATAAAAAGATTATAATTAAATCTTTTTATGTTTTTTTGTTTTGCTTGGAACTTTTTATAATATTTTACGTCCATTATAATAATACCTAAAAATTACCATATAGGAACCGAGTTTGATGATTTTTATGAAGAAAGGATGTTATAATGGATATTGGAATAATTGGTGGAGCAGATGGGCCTACAACAATTTTTTTATCATCTAATAATAGTGGGAAAATTATTTTAGCCATAGTCATTATATTTATTATAGTGGTCGGATTAATAATTAAGTCAATAAGAAAAATGTAATTAAAAATATTATATATATGGAGGAAAGTATGAATCATTTAGGGACAGTTAACTTAGAAACGGATAGATTAATTTTACGCAAATTTATGATGTCTGATTCAAAGGCAATGTATAATAATTGGGCAAATGATAATGAAGTGACCAAATTTTTAACATGGCCTGCGCATTTATCAGTTGAAATATCTGAAAGTGTTTTGAAAGATTGGGTTAATAACTATGATGATAATAAGTTTTATCAATGGGCTATTGTTTTAAAAGATGATATAAAAGAACCAATAGGTTCTATTAGTGTTGTACATATGAATGAGGATGTGGATATGCTACATATAGGATATTGTATTGGTAGGAAGTGGTGGCATCAGGGAATTACATCTGAAGCATTTGAGGCTGTTATTAAATTTTTGATTGAAATGGTATCTGCAAAGCGCATTGAATCTCGACACGATCCTAAAAATCCAAATTCAGGAAATGTAATGTTGAAATGTGGATTGCAATATGAAGGTTTATTACGTAATTCTGATAAAAACAATCAAGGAATTTGTGACGCTGCAATGTATGGATTGTTAGCAGAAGAATATTA
>JARBUP010000248.1 GCA_029239575.1 Bacillota bacterium | reverse complement strand
ATGAACATCAATTGGGGTTTAACTCCTGGTTCGCAATCTATTGATTTTGAAAATTACAGTTTTACTAATTATGGTTATTCATTGCATAAAGACATAAAATTAAGCAATTATTTAATTTATCATCCTCTAACATTTAACTATAATTCTAAAGTTGTAGAATTGTTTAATTTGCTTTTAATTGAGAAATCTGCAAAGCAGAATAATTCGAGTTTAGAAAATTATGAAACAATCTTTTACAAATATTCATTAAACAGATTATATGTACTAAACTTCATAGGCGAAAAAGAAAGAGCTTTTGTTGAAGGGCTCAATGATTATGACATAATAAAAGGGTTTAGTATATATGAAACAATTAAACAAAGTATAGACGATATTTATACAGGCACATTAAAAAAAGTTAAATATTAAAATACACACAAATAAAAAGATGATTGGCCACCCAATCATCTTTTTTAATTTAGTAATTTTAGGGACGGACCTTTCGCTGCCTAGGGACGGACCCTTTTCTGCTTGGGGACGGACCTTCTGTTGCGAAACCTCCGTCCCCAAATCGCGTAACCCCCGTCCCCAAATCTCCAGAACTTTATTGATCTAACATTTTATCTGCTGATTTATCTAACTGTGTTTTTGCATATGCTTCTATTCCATCAAATGTGCTTTGTACAATTGCTTCAATAACTTTTTTTGTAAACAAAAATTTAAGAGGGTTTGGTACAAGGTTATATAGTATGTCAACAACCCACGCAAATTTTGTTCCTCCTGCTTTAGAAACATCTTTATACATTTCTTCAGCTTCAGTTATATATTTAATAGCACTGCATTTTAATTTATCATTTTGCTTAAAATATGCAGATAAAAAACCAAATATAATTGTTAATATTGGTATTAAAATTTGAATAATTGATCTTAAATCTATATCCATTTCTTCACATCCAAACTCTTGAAATTTTGAGCACTTAATTTATACAATATGATATACCCAATTATCTTATTGTATTATATGAGCTTAAAAATCACTTGTTAATGTATTGAAAAGCAAAATTTAAGAGCATGCATATGCACGCTCTTAACATTATTATTTAATTAATCTTCTTCAACAGATTGTGATCTTGATCTATTACATCCGCATTCTCTGCGTCCGCCTTCTCCACCAACTCCGCCAACTCTTGAATTTTCATCAATTTGTCTTGGGAACAATCTTGGGAATGTTGGGCAAATATTTCCTTGTTCTGGTGATAATTGTACAAATCCTGTGCTAAGAACACAAAGTTGAACAGGAACTGTTATTTTCTTTTCGCAAGTTATGCAAAGAGAAATTATTAAGTTAACTTGCAAATCACCAGTTCTTGGATCAATACACAAATCTCTTGGAATGCTGTTAGTAGCAAGTCTTACATCACATGATAAGTTGCAGAATTCTGTAAATCTTGGTAAGAATGCAGTATCAAATACTGATGGTATACAAATTTCAAAGAAGTTTGTTAATACAAGTGGGTTGCATTTTGGAGCAATTTCAACTACAGCTGATAATGTAATTATGCTTTCATTATCATTGTTGCATGTTGTTACTACTAAGTCAATTTCTATTTCTACAGCACCTGTTATCTCAATATTTTGAGTACCAAATACTGGTGTTCCCCCATCTGAGAACTCATCACAGAATGATGTGTCAGTATAAACTAATCTTTGACTAAATGTTCCGTCAGGTCCTATAACTTTATAGTCGCTGCCGTCTTCTTTTTTAACAAATTGTCCACCCGATAATGTAGTAATTGGGTTAAGTTTTAAATTGCATGGGTCAGAAATGTTATCTGGATTAAAGAATTTTCTGCATCTTATGTCAGCTATTCTGATTATGTTAGTACCACATCCAATAGCTGGCTCGAAAACTTGACCTTGAGCTGTTTTTAATGCTTGTAAGTTAAACAAAGCTGCATCGTACATTTTTTGAACAAAAATTGGTTCAGTCACAACGTTTCTTAGCGTTCCGTCCCAATCACATCCTGATTGAGCTGTACAACATCTATCAGTACCGCCAATACCTGCGACATTATTATTATTTGAGCATTTCATGCTTAGCCTCCTAATCTAAACTAGATTTTACTTTAATATATTCGAAATAGCATAAGTTGTTACTGAATGAATAATTAAAAAAAATAATTAGATTTTAAATTTAAATAGCTTACTCATATATATGATAATAAATTTATTTGTTGAATTTTTTTAATGCTTAGTGTAAAGTATATTAAAGTAATATAAATTAATAAATTTTGGGAGGAAATATGAATCCAGTAGTAACATTTGAATTAGAAAATGGCGATATAATAAAAGCTGAGTTATATCCAGAAATCGCACCACAGTCAGTTAATAATTTTATTTCTTTAATTAATAAAAACTTTTATGATGGTGTAATTTTTCATAGAGTAATTGAAGGATTTATGATTCAAGGCGGAGACCCACAAGGTACAGGAATGGGTGGCCCTGGATATTCTATTAAAGGTGAATTTACAGGCAATGGTTTCAAAAATGATTTAAAACATGATGCAGGTGTTTTATCAATGGCAAGATCTATGAATCCTAACTCAGGTGGATCACAATTTTTCATAATGCATAAAAAATCTCCACATTTGGACGGTCAATATGCTGGATTTGGAAAAGTTACTGAAGGAATGGATGTTGTAAATAAAATAGCAACTTCTAAAACTGGCAGAAATGACAGACCTGTTGAAGAAGTAAAAATGAAAAAAGTTACAGTTGATACATTCGGAGTAACTTACGACGAACCAGAAAAAATGTAATATATTAGGGACATCTTTGAATTCAAAGTTTGTCCCTTTATTTTTTAAAATTTTATATTAAAAACCTAAGTTTTCTCCAACTAATATAACCTTAATTCTATTTTTAGGTTTACAATATCTTGTTACAAGAATTTGGCTGCACATTGTATCATTTGATGTGCATTCATTACATATTCCAGTTACGAAACAAGGTGTGTTAGCATTTATCCTGATTGCATTTGGCACGCATGCTTCAATTCTTATACGGTTCATGGCTGAGTCCTTGTCTTTTACAACCTTATTCATTCCAGCTACCACAATTACACTGTCCGGGCCATAGCAAAATGCTGCTAACCTATTGCCTACTCCATCTATGTTTACTAATTCTCCATCCATTGTAATGGCATTTGTGCTTGCAAGAAAAACATCGGATGTTAATGCTTTTTTCATCAAAGCTTTTCTTTCCTCGGGAGTTGTCGCCTTGTCCCTGTCTATAACTTGAATATTATTTTCATTCAGTGTCTTTTTTAAACCTAACTCATCTATTGTAACAGTCCCACCCCAAGATACTACATCATTTTCCTTTATTAAAGACATTACTTTTTCTACTGCTTCTTCCTTTGAATCGAAATAATACCCTTCCATATTTCTTTTCTGAAGATTTTTTATTATAGTTGCGCTTTTTACTTTATAAGATTCTTTTATAAAATCCATTTCAACCTCCCTGACAAATATTATTTTAATTAATTATATAATATTTCATAATGCTTTTCAAATTGTTTTAAAATTCAACTTACTTGACGTTAGATTTAGCTGTGATATAATAAATATGAAATTATTACATTTTTATGAAAGGTTGGTTTAAAAATGGTAAAGGTGCATGAAAGATTTTTAAATTATGTTTCAATAGACACTCAATCAGTTGATGATGTTGAATGTTTTCCAAGCAGTGAAAAGCAAAAGAATTTAGCTTCTGTATTAGTAGAAGAGATGAAATCGATTGGTTTACAAGATGCAGTGATGGATGAATATGGTTATGTTTATGGAACCATCCCTTCTAATACTGACAAATCAAATGTTCCTGTTATAGGTTTTATAGCTCATATGGATACTGCTCCTGATATGCCTGGAAATAATGTTCAAGCTAAAATAGTAAAAAATTATGACGGCCAAGATATTATTTTAAATGAAGAAAAAAACATCGTTATGAAAACTTCTATGTTTGATCATTTATTAAATTATGTTGGACAGGATTTAATAGTTACTGATGGAACTACTTTGCTTGGCGCTGATAATAAAGCTGGAATTGCAGAAATAATGGCATTAGCAGAATTTTTAATAAATAATCCTGAAATTAAACACGGCGTAATTAAAATAGGTTTTACTCCTGATGAAGAAGTTGGAAGAGGTGCTGATTTTTTTAATGTAAAAGATTTTGGTGCTGATTTTGCTTATACAGTTGACGGAGGAATGCTTGGAGAAATAGAATTTGAAAACTTCAATGCTGCAAGCGCTAAAATTGAAATTAATGGTACTAACATTCATCCAGGCTCAGCTAAAAATAAAATGAAAAATTCTATTTTAATTGCCATGGAATTTCAACAAATGCTACCTGTTTTTGAAAACCCTGCTAATACAGAAAGTTATGAAGGCTTTAGCCACTTAAATGATATAGAAGGAAACGTTGAACTAACAAAATTAAATTACATAATTCGCGACCATGACATGGAAAAGTTTAATGCTAAAAAGCATAGATTTATA
>JARBUP010000247.1 GCA_029239575.1 Bacillota bacterium | reverse complement strand
TATAAAAAGCTTTACTTTAAAAATAATATACTTTCAGGTGGTATATTGATTGGAGATACATCAAAAACAGTTGCTTTAATTCAAGGATTTGAAAAATCTAAATCAATAAAAGAAATGAAAGAAGAAATTAATCAATAATTAAATAAATATAAAATACGAAACTGAAAATTATTCATAAAGTTTCGTATTTTTTTTATTTTTTAACTACATGTTATGACAAAATAATTATAATTAATACTTTATAATGAATATTATATTCTTTAAGAAGCTTGTTTAATATGTTTTTACAATAAAATTTAGTGAGGCGGCAACAATGCAGTATTATGTGGAATATATATTTGCCGAAAATTTCATAATTGATTTTATTATGTTGTATATGACAGGTAACCTAATTAAAAAGAAAATAAATTTTAAAAGGTTGACTGTAGCTTCTTTAATCGGGGCAATATATGTTATCTTAACTTTTTATATTGGCAAAGCATTTATGACATTTTTCATAGTTAAATTTAGCGTTTCTGTTTTAATGCTCATGATTGCTTTTGATTTGAAAGGTGCATTAGCAAATGTTAGGGTAGTGATTTGTTATTATATAGTAAGCTTAATTGTAGTTGGAATTATATATGCTCTTAGTTACAGATTTGATAAGCTTACAACAAAAATAGTTTTTGTATCCATATTTTTATGTTTCATAATGTTAAAATACTTTTTTTATGAAATAAAAATAAGGAAAGAAAAAAGTTATTATATGCGAAATGTAAGTATTGAAATTAATGATAAAAGCAAAAGTCTAAAAGCTTTTATTGATACAGGCAATGAACTTACTGATCCAATAACAAATAAGCCTGTAATAATTGTAAATATTGAAAGCATTAAAGATATATTAGGGGAAGATATATGTAAAGAAATTTTAAACTTCTATGAAAACAAAGGAACTAATTATGCAGATCTTTTTCTTGAAAAAAGTTATAAACTAAAGCTTAGGATTATTAAATATAACACTATAAGCAGTCAAGGTGAACCTTTGGTATGCGTTGTACCTGATGATATAACAATCTTTGGTAATGATAAAAATATCATAAAAGCAGATGCTCTAATTGGTATTTATCCACGTAAGATTAGTGAAAAAGAAGATTATGATGCATTGCTTTTCAAAAAATTACTAGATTGGGAGGGTGAAAATTATGAAAATAATAATAATGGCGAAAAAGTTTATAAATGCAGTTAAAAATAGATATTTTAAATTTCTAAATTACATAATTTATAAATTAGATGCAAAGGAAGATGTATTTTATATAGGTGGTAGCGAAGTTCTTCCACCGCCATTATCACAGGAGGAAGAAAAAGAGGTTTTATCTAAATTAAATGAATCCGATGAAGCTAAAGCTACATTAATAGAGCATAACTTAAGACTTGTTGTATATCTTGCTAAAAAATTTGAATCAACAGGTATTAATGTTGAAGATTTAATTTCTATAGGAACAATTGGACTTATAAAAGCAGTTAACACTTTTAAAGTTGAAAAAAACATTAAGCTTGCAACATACGCTTCTAAATGTATTGAAAATGAAATTCTCATGCATTTAAGAAGAGTTGGAAAATCTAAAACTGAAATTTCTTTAGATGAACCTTTAAATATAGATTGGGATGGTAATGAACTATTGCTTTCTGATATTTTAGGAACTGAAGAAGATATTGTTTTTAGAGATATGGAAAATCAAGTGGACCTTAATTTACTTAACGATTCAATAAAAAAATTAAACAAAAGAGAATTTATGATAATGAAATTAAGGTTTGGTTTAAATAATTCAAAGAGTTTTACACAAAAAGAAGTTGCAGATATGCTTGGAATTTCACAGTCATATATTTCACGCCTTGAGAAAAAAATATTAAATAGGCTTAAAAAGGAAATAAGTAAAGCGGTATAAAATATATTGTCTGGGAAATAATTTTAATGGGGGATAATCTTATTAAAGGGGAAAATGACGATGATAAACAAAGTAGTAATATGTGGCGTTAATACATCACAGTTGCCAACTATAAAGCCTTCCGAAATGAGGGGAATGATAAAAAAAATCCAGGAAGGTGACAAACAACTTAGGGATCAGTTTATTAACGGAAATTTAAGGCTTGTTCTTAGCGTAATTCAAAGATTTAACTCAAAAAATGAGCCTGTCGACGATTTGTTCCAAATAGGATGCGTCGGGTTAATAAAAGCAATAGATAATTTTGATTTGTCATTAGATGTCAGGTTTTCTACATATGCCGTACCTATGATCATAGGTGAAATAAGAAGGTATTTAAGAGACAATAATTCAATTAGAGTTTCTAGGTCTATGAAAGATACTGCATATAAAGCTTTACAGGTTAGAGAAAGATTAACAGCTTTAAATTCTAAAGAGCCAACAATAGCTGAAATAGCAGCGGAAGTTGGAGTTGACAAAGAAGAAATCATATTTGCTTTAGAATCTATTCAAGAGCCTGTGTCATTGTTTGAACCGATTTACAATGATGGAGGAGACGCTCTTTACGTTGTTGATCAAGTTCGTGATGACAAAAATATTGATGAGAAATGGATTGAAAAAATAGCATTAGAAAACAGCATAGGTAATTTATCAGATAGGGAAAAACAAATTGTTGATATGCGTTTTTATAAAGGCAAAACTCAAATGGAAGTTGCAGATGAAATAGGTATATCCCAAGCACAAGTATCAAGGCTTGAAAAGTCTGCTCTAACTCAAATTAAAAAAGGTTTTAAACTGTGAAATAACTATTAAAAAAAATTAAATAAATTATTAATAAATGTCATAATTAAGATAATTAATACATAATGTATAATAACTTAATTATGACTTTTTACTTGTTATAAAATACTAAAAGGTGGAGGATTACTATGATTAATTATCTCGATTTGTTGGACAAGGATGTTGTTAATATAAAAAATGGAGAAATTATTGGTAGGTTTGATGATGCTGATGTTGATACGAGAGGAAAAATAACAGCATTTTACATAGAAGAAGGAAGTAGATTCATGGGAATGTTAGGAAAAACTAAACCTCGCAGAGTAAAATGGGATGAGATTCTTAAAATTGGTATGGATGTTGTAATTGTAAATGTGGATGACGAAGAAAATAATCGTGTTATAAAAGATATATTGGATTAATTAGTATAAAAAAATATAAGTTGAAGACAGTGAAACTGAGGTTTCTACTGTCTTTTTTTGATTAAAAGTTTGATTTTAGAATGTAAAAACAAATATCCAAAATCATATATAGGAAATGCCTATATGTACCATGTTATATTAACTATTGGACTATGGGTGGTTTTTATGTTATATTCATAAAGAATTATGGTTAAGAAAGCGATTACAGTTATATTTATATTTATTGTATTAATGCAAACCATATTCATAATAAATATATATAATGAGAAGGAGATTATTAAATGGATTTAGTAACAATATTAGGTTATGTTATGATTGTTGTATTCGTTATAGCAATCATGAAAAGAAAATTAAGCCCGTTTGTTGCATTGTTAGTGGTTCCGATTGTATTTGGAATGATTTATGCAATTACTCAGGGTATGAGTGTTTTAGAGGTTTTCCAATGGGTTTATGACGGAATATTTTATTCTGTATCTGATGCGGGAAAAGTAAAGCCCGGTACAATGCGTTCAGGTATAATGATATTCTTTGCAGTAAGTTATTTCACATTGATGATGCATGTAGGACTTTTTGATCCGCTTGTTATATTTATTATAAAAATGGTTAAAGGTGACCCTTTAAAAATTATGGTTGCAGCAACAATAGCAGCTGGAGCAGTTTCATTGGACGGTGATGGAACATCCACAGTTCTTATAACTACAGCAGCATTTATGCCACTTTTTAGACAATTTAAAATTAAAGGAATTTATTTAGCACTATTAATAGCATTGCCTACATCAGTATTTAACATGACACCTTGGGGCGGACCTTTAGCAAGGGTATTGTCTGCTTTAAACTTAGATGTAACTGATATATTCCCTAAATTATTGCCAGGTATGGCTGTTGTTCTTCTTTATGCTATTGGTGTAGCATATTTCTTAGGAAAAAAAGAGAGAGCACGTCTTGGATATGATCCTAAAACTGCAGCAAAAATTAGCGATGAAGAAATGGAAAAAATGTTTAGCGTAGTCAGAGATGCGGACCCTGAATTTAAACATCCTGAAAAAGTTTGGTTTAACTTTTTAATGACAGCTGTAATTTTATTCTTATTAATATTCGGTCATGCAAACAGCGGTGTTTTATTTGCTTTAGGACTTGCTCTTGGTTTAGTTGTTAATTATGGTTTTGATTTTCAATTGCAAAGACAAAGACTCAGCGCAGCTGTTGAGGAAGCAGCACCTACAACTTCAATTATTTTGGCTTCAGGAGCATTGATGGGTGTTATTCAAGGTAGCGGTATGGGTACAGGCATTGCAAACAACTTGGCAAGCTTTATACCTGCAGGTGCTGAACACTTAGTTCCTGTTATAACAGCAGTAGTTGGTATACCTGGATTAATTTTCTTAAG
>JARBUP010000246.1 GCA_029239575.1 Bacillota bacterium | reverse complement strand
ATAATTGTTGTAATTGCAATGAACTAATATATAACATTCTAATAAGAAAATAATACAGTGTATATTATCAATATTTATTAACTAACTTAAAACATGTACACTTTTTTACTTCACAACTAAAATTGTTATCTATTTTTGTTAGATAACAAAATATGTTCATTAATATGCTTAATTATTTCTACAAAAAAACACATTAATCTGCATTTTTCAACAAATCAATGTGTTCTCGCTTCTATATTTATTAAGTTAAATTTATATTATTTATTAATACTGTTTATTATTAACCGTTAATAATATTTTTTCAAACAATTCATTACCATAAGTTTTTTTCAAATAATCTATTACTATAGGCTTTACTATTTCATTCATCTTTTTCTTTTCTTCTTCAGGTAGTGCAACTACTTCGATACCTTCAGCTTCTAATTTTTTATTTCCATCAATTAAATAATTTATAGTTTTAGATGTTCCATAATCCACTGCAGTTTTAGCTGCCTTTTCAATTAATTCTTGTTTTTCAGGAGAAAGGCTATTATAAAAATCTTGATTTACATAGAGCATATCATTGGCTAACATATGTTTTGTAATAGTTAGATACTTCTGTTGCTCATATAATTTATTACTAACAATACTTGGAATTGTATTTTCCTGAGCATCTACTATGTTTTGCTGTAAGGCTGTATAAACTTGTTCAATATTAAAAGTACTGGTTTGTGAACCTAATGCTTCCCAGTAATTCTTATATATACCGTCATTAATTACACGAATATTTATTTTAGAAAAATCTTCTATGGAGTTAATCTTTTTATTACTGGTCATCATACGATAAATAAGTGGCGTACTACCAATAATTTTTGCATTGTAATTTGAACATTCTTCATCCACTAAATTTCTCAATTTATGACCTGGCTTAAGAGCTTCATTTAACTCATATGTATTTATTTCAATCACAGAAGGAAGCCATTTTACGATACTTATTATTTTAGAAGGTCCTGATCCCAAGCGCATTTCAACTGCACCTTTTGAAAAGTATTCAACGTTGTCCGTCAAACTACCGAATGTATTATTGGGGTACACATCAACTACAAACTTATTTTCAGACTCTCTTTCTAAAACTTCTTTAAGCTTCAATGCGATTTCATGTGTTAAACTGTTTTCCATTTCAGAATGCGTCAGTATAATTATTATAGGCTCCTCATAGTTTTTTGCTTCATCAAGTTTTTCCTCTTCAAATACTGAAAAAGTTTCTGCTTGTCGTTGACATCCTACAAAAAGTAAAAGTGCAAAAAATATTCCAATCATTATAATTTTACTACTTGTTTTCATCATATGTCACTCCATTTCTGTACTTTCAGATAAACCGTTTTTACTTATTGAACATCGACCTCTATATTGACCTGGTGTTTCACCTTGATATTTCTTAAAAACACGAATAAAATTTTGTGGTGAATTAAACCCAGTCTTATCCCCAATTTGTGCAATGGTAAAATCTGTTGTCAACATTAGTCCCTTAGCTTGTTCTGTTCGATACTTATTTAAATATTCGGAAAATCCCGAATGAAAATAAGTGATAAAAATTCTAGACAAATACGAACTGCTAATTCCACATATTTCACTTACAGAATTTAAAGACAAAGAACTATCGCTATAATTTAAATCAATATATTTTTTTGCATTTTCAACATGACGAAATTGTTCCTTTCTAACAGCATTACTTATAACTTCCATTGTCTCTTCAAAAAAGCTTTTCATTATTTTTTCCCTTACGTCATTTTCTTTCAAAGGTGACATATCAGATTCTAATTGTTTTCTTTGTTGTAACCATGTATCTTTTTTATCCGCTTTTAGATAAATTAGCTTATCTAAAATCAAATCCATAAAGCTTAGATAAATTTTTGAAGCTAAAATAGGAAACTCTACAACTTGGTCAATTACTTGACGTAATTGTTCTAAGCTTAATTCTGTATTGTCCATAATTTCTTCTAGTATTTTCTTCACCTGACAACTGTACAAAGATATAATATCTTGCTCTTGTTCTTGACTTGCTGCAAAATGTAATTGTTGATGTAAATTGCTTTCTGCATCTTTATAAGATAAAGCAATATCAAAAATATGCTTATATACTCGTCCTACTCCAATTTCTATTTGAATATAAGATTCATCAAATTCCTTTTTTATTTTTTCAACAAATTCTTGAATCATATTTTTTGATTGCGTAGCTGAATATTCTTTTATTATATTTACAACCATTATTTTATGGTTTTTCTTACCATCAAAACAGCAGACATAGCCTTTGTTTTTAAAATAATTGGCACTAACTTTCGTAAGGTCAATTTTAGGCAATCCACTTTTTACATCTTCAAATGCAATTTTGCCTTGATAAGTCCATTTAAAAATTAATACTTGATATTCTCCATCTATAGAAAAAGGTGAATCAATCTTCTTGAGTATAGCTTCAACTCTTTCTTCACACATCTCTTCTTCGTTTATTATTGAGTGAAAAAGTCTTTCATTCACAGCTGTTCCAACTTCATAAAGCATATCTCCTAAAATTAATTCCTGATTCTTATTCTCTTTATATATTTTTTGAATTAATTCTAATTCATTATTTACATTTGACCATTCATCTTCTTTTTTTGAGCTTCTTTGTTCTATCATACTTAAAACCATACGTTGAATTGGACGATAAATATTTCGAACGAGAAATATGCTAGTTATTAATAATAGAAGTGCTATACAAAATATAAACTTTGACATATTAGAAAATATTGATCGTATAGATGGTACAATTTTATTGCTATTTAAAAATGAAAGTGCAGTAAGACCTGTTGCATCTGATTTATACGTTAAAATATAATCAGAGTCTGCAGTTTCACATTCAGTTTTTCTATTATCTATTTTGTTTCTACTTGTAATTTGAAGTTTTTCATCCATAGGATATTGAATTAGATTTGAGAAAACTGGTTGACCTTGCAAATAGACAAATATATTGTCATTGCTATCTTTATATTGAATACTATGAGAAACTAAATTAAACAATGAATTCTTATTAATTGAAATGCACATAACGGATAAACCTTTGCCAGGCGGGAACTCTTTAAATAAATATAGTTCATCATCAATAAGCATCAAATTTGATATACTAAGATTGTTTTTGTTGCTTTTTTGCTCTTCATATGCTTTCAAAACATGCTTATCTTTAAAATTAGTGCGTGAAACAATTGATTTATCAGAAGAAAGTATGCTATCACTTTGTTTAATATAAATCCATGCACTTTCCGCATATTTATTGCGCTGTGTAAGATTAAATAATTCTAATGCAATATTAAGTGCTTTTGTGTTTTGAAATGTTTTTCCACTAATAATAATGCTTGTACTTTCTGAATCATGAAGCAAATCTGACATTTGTACTTCTAAAGAAAGGACTAGTGCATCTATTTCTATAACAACTGCCGTTAAAATGGAAAATGATGAAAAAGTCATTTGCTCTTTATAATTTTCCTTGTATAAACTATTTACAAAATAATAAAATAATATGATTACCACAAATATCAGAACAAATAAAATAAGTAACGTTTTCTTAAAAATGCTATTAAATTTTAATGAATTTATTTTATTCTTTATAGTATTCATTTTTCCCCCTTACTAACACTTCTTAATATTATATAATAAGAAATACAAAAATACAATCATCCTAAACTAATTTTTATCTTTAAAGAATTTCTACAAATTTTATAATTTTGAATTTTTCTATTCTTTCCATGCCTTGTTAATTAAAAGGATATCTTTTTTCAAGAAAAATGTATATAAAGTTTGCAAACAATAAATATATAAAACAATATAAAATGGAAAAAACCATTAAAATACCTATTTGAGTTAATAGGTTCCCGGGAAGACTGTTTCCTAATACAGGAATACCGACTATAAAATTTACTATACAAAGTGATAATGTTAAAACAATTCCACTTAACAAGGATATTAATAATTTAGATTTTAACTTATAATTAAAATTTCCTAATGCAAAACCAACTGGTCCATTTGTAAATAAAAAAAATAAACCTTCATGGGCGTTGAATAAAAAAATTAATATACCTGTAATTATATAACCTATTAATCCGACTTTAGGATTTATTCTTGACAAAATATATATTGGTATTGAACTTAAAATTGAAGCAATTATAAATATTTCCCCAAAGGATGTAGGTAGCAATTGAAGTATAGCAGAAAGACAAATTAACAAGCCACCTTGGGCGATATTTCTAATGTTGATCAAATATAACACCACCAATTCATAATATTAATACATACTATTATATGTATTAAGTTATAAATAGGAATTAAAATATTACCATTAAAATATATATTTGAACACAGTTCTCAATAATCGTTTTAATTCAAGCATTTCACTTAGTACTAAGAGAACATCTCCAAACATATAATTATAAGGAAAATAAAAAAAGGAGTGTAAATATCTTTGAAAAAAGTTAATGTTAGTTTACGACCAATTGTTAGTAATATAAATTTACCCACTGTTTTAAAAACAGCTATACT
>JARBUP010000245.1 GCA_029239575.1 Bacillota bacterium | reverse complement strand
CATTTATAAATTCATTAAGGTCATCTAAAGAAATTTTTTCTATTTCAACATTTAAAGATTGTAGTTTTCTGTTTACAGTAGGAAGCTTAGGTGTATTTATATTTTTTGTAACCCCTATTAAAGATGGGAGTTTCATTTTTCTTATTTGTTTATTTCCGCATAAATTTTCAATTTCAACTTCTATATCATTTTCATTTATACTTATTATTTTATCTACATAATAAGCATGTGGTATGTCAAGAAATTCTGCTACTTCAGCACCTACTTGTCCTGTATCTCCGTCAACAGATTTTTCTCCGCAAATTATTAAATCATATTTTCCAAAATGTTTTATGCCTGCAGATAATGTTTTTGAAGTAGCGTATGTATCAGCACCACCAAACTTTCTATCCGTCATTAGAATGCCGTTATCGGCACCTCTTGCATAAGCATCCCTTAAAGACTTTTCTGCTTTTAAAGGACCCATTGTAAGAACTGTAATTTTTGCACCATAATTATTTTTTATATTAACTGCTGTTTGTAATGCATTCATATCAAAAGGATTTATTTCAGACTCTGCAGAAGATCTGTCCACAACGCCTTTTTCACTGTCAAATTTAACTTTTCCCATATCAGGAACTTCTTTAATTAGAACAAGAATATTCATTTTACACTCCTATATAGAATTGAAGTAAAAGTCTTAACTATCATTATCAAACAGGATGACAAAATAATACTTTGCATCAATTTGAATAGTGGTAAGACCACTGCTTTATTATATCATATATAAAAACTGCTTGCAATATTTTGGTGAAAATCATGTATAATAATTCTGGATTAATTTTATTTAATTTAATTATTAATTATAAAGTCATAAACACATTGAAAAAAAATTTTAGTTGTTGTAGAATAATAATGTTAACAGCAAGCTCAAATAAAGGAGTACTTATGTTTGAAATGATTGAAAACAAAAGAATATCTCAAAAAGTTATAGAACAAATTCAGGAAATGGTTATGAATGGAGAGTTAAAATGTGGTGATAAGCTTCCTCCAGAAAGAGAATTGACGCAAAAGTTTAATATAGGAAGGCCTGCTTTAAGAGAAGCATTAAAAGCTCTTGAAATAATTGGGGTAATTGAAAGCCGTCATGGTCAAGGCAATTATATTGTAAACAATACTGAAAATAGTTTTTTTAAACCTTTGTCCCTATCATTTAAGCTTTCTAATGGTAATATAGAAGAAGTTTTAGAACTTCGATATTTAATAGAAAACTATACAGTAAAACAATCATGTATAAAAGCTAATTCAAATGATATAAAGGAATTATATGATCTACATAATAAAATGATTGAAGCTGAGTCTACTGAATTAAAATCATATTATGATAAAGAATTTCATTATAAAATAGCTAAAATCGGTAAAAACATGCTTATAGATATAGTTTTAGAAAGCACATCATATCTTGTGAAAAACTTTATTAATAAATCAGTTGAAATATCCATTTTTGGAGATGATTCTACGGAAAAAATATATGAAGAACATTTAAATATTATTAAAGCAATAGAAAGACATGATGAGAAAGCTGCCGTTGAATATATGAATAATCATTTAAATAAAATAGATAGAAATTTGCTATAATAGCAAATAAAAACTGGTATGCATATTTAATACATACCAGTTTTGTTTGAATTATAAGATCCTTCGCTATGGCTCAGGATGACAATCCACAGACATTTAAATTATTAGGTTATAATAATACTAATTCATTAAGCAATTCCAAATAAATTAGTAAATAAAACTATTATAGGCAATGATATTATTGTTTTTTGTAAGAATAGTATTAAAACACCTTTAAAGTTTATAGGCATTTTTGAAGTTAAAATTAGAGTGCCAACTTCTGTCATATATATTATTTGAACTAAAGATAGAACTCCTACTACAAATCTTGTTTTTAATGAAACAAGATTTGCTGCTAAAATTGCAGGAATGAACATATCAACAAATCCTACGATAGTAGCTGGTGCTGCTGCAAAAGCTTCTTCTAATCCTAATAACTGAAGATAATATCCAAAAGGTACTGATAAATAGTTAAAAATAGGTGTATAAGTTGCTAGTATAAGAGCTATAGTTCCAAATGACATTACAAGTGGAGTAAGAGAAAATATTATACCAAGAAACATATCAATACCTTTGTATAATATACCTGTTAAGGAAGGTGCAGTTGTAGCTCTTTCTACTCCAAGCTGTAATGCCCATTGGAATTTAGTCACGCCTTCTGGTTCTATTTCATTTACTTGTTTTCCTACAGGTGCATAATATTCGTTAGAATATTTACTTAAAGGCGGTATTCTTGTCATTATCACTACACTCAGTACTCCAGTGATACTTAATATAGCATAAAATTGTAAAAACAAATGATCAACTTTAAGCATCGCTGCAATAACGAGGCAAAATGGAAGTGATACTGCAGAAAAACAAGTTGCGATAGTTATAGCTTCTCTACCAGTATAATATCCTTGTTCATATTGTGTTGTTGTTAAAACTACACCAACATTGCAATTTCCTACCCATGATGCAAGTAAGTCAATTGCTGATCTTCCAGGTAATTTAAATAGAGGCTGTGTAAAGTTTCTAATCAGGGTACCTGAAAAGTCCATTATTCCAAAGTCCATTAAAAGAGGAATCAAAAATGATGCTGCAAAAAACCATGCTATTAAAGTTTTTAATAAACTCATCATAGTTCCACCAGTGTCTGCTGATATGATGAAATCCGGTCCTTTTTGAGCATACACCATAACTACTACTATGGCTCCTATTATTTTAAATATTAAATAAAAATTACTTGATACAAAAAGCTTGCTTAATATTGCATTTTTTAATATAAAATTAGGTTTAAATAAAGTTGTTATAGTTGAAAATATTGCAGATATTAATATAAATATAGTTATTAAAATTGGAGCTACAGGTTTTATTGCTGCTGCAAGCCATTCTGAAATAATTCCTATTGGTATATTTATGGACCCATTCCAAGGAATAGGAAACAAAAATATAAAAATACCAAGTAATGAAGGTATAAGAAATTTCATTATACTTTTGTTACTAAATTTTTGTACGCTTTGATTGTCTTTCATAAAATCCTCCTATTATTTTTATGATTTTTTAAATAAATTCATTTTTTCAATTCTATTAAATGCTTCTTCGAGTTTTGGTATATCTACGGTACATGCTATTCTGATATATCCTTCTCCACAGTCTCCAAAAGCTATTCCAGGTATTGTTAATACATGAGCTTCTTTAAGAATTACTTCACTTGCTTCTGTAGAAGTAAGTTTTGTTTTTTTAATGTTTACAAACAAATAAAATGTTCCTTTTGGATTTAACACTGACATGTTTGGTATTTTGTTTATTCTGTCTGCAGCATAAAATACTCTTTTTTTATATTCTTCAATCATTGTAGGCTGAATAGTTTTTCTATTTCTTAAAGCATATATTGCACCTCTTTGTGATATTGAAGGAGCAGTAAAAACTAAATTTTCATTGATTTGTTGAATTGTTTTTATTATATAATCAGGAGCGATTATATTACCTATTCTCCAACCTGTCATTGTAAAGTTTTTAGAAAAACTATTTATGATAATTGTTCTTTCTTTCATTCCTTCAATTTTAGCAATAGGTGTAAATGGTTCATTATAACTAAAAGAAGTGTATATGTCATCAGAAATAACGATTAAGTCGTATTTTATAGCTATATCTCTTATACCTTCCATAGTTTTTTTAGACAATGTATTACCAGTTGGATTGCTTGGAGAATTTATGATAATAGCTTTTGTTCTTTCTGTAATTATACTTTCAAGTCTATTTATATTAATTTGGAAATCTTCTTCTTCATATGTATTTAACTGAATTGGAATACCTCTTGCTAATTCGACTTGCTGTTGATATGGTGTAAAATAAGGGGCTTGAAGTATAACTTCATCGCCATCATCCAATATAGCTTCAAGAGCTAAGTACATTGCGAGACATCCGCTTGTTACTACGAAAATTTCCTCATCATTAATGGACATATCATATTCTTCTTTGTAAAAAGTAATAATTTCTTTTCTAAGTTCAGGGTCACCTCTAAAATCTGTATATTTTGTATGACCTAATTTTGCGTCTTTCATTGCATTGTCAATAATTATATTGCTTGTTATTAAATCTGGATCCCCAAGGCTTAAGTTTATTACATCATCAAATTGTTTTAATAGTTCATCAACCTGCCCCATTGGTGTTGAATTATCCTTCCAATATCTTTTTGAAATAAATTTATGTTTCATTTTCACCTCATATTTATGCGTTGTATTGTGGTAAGACCTCAACTTATTATAACATAGGATCAAAGGTATGCAAGTGTTATTTATTCATATTATTTGTTAAAAATGCATAAAAAAAGGAAGTTTTGATAAATATTCAAAACTTCCTCTTATATTTATGGTTTTGCAACTAAAACTATAATACTTCCGTTAATATAAACTTCATCATTTGAAGGATATTCAACACTTAAATTTTCAACTACTAAACGAATTTTCAATTTTTCATTTTGTTTATCAAGTGTCATCTCTTCTGGTTGCAGCATGGATTTTGGTTGTAAGCTTAATTTAGCTATATTATTAATGAATTCTTCAGTTTTAATTTCCATTACATTATTGTTTTGTTTATCATAAATTTTTAATGTTAAATTTCCTTTTTCATCAGAAATTTGTTTTATTGAATATTCATCACCACTTAATTTAAATGAAGTTAAAAGTATTTCCTTAGTTTGATCATTACGGTTATCCGTATAAAAATTAATTTTAAATAATGTATCAAATCCTTCTATGTTAATAGGTGCATTTGCATCAAGATTTGCATATACATATTGTGGTCTGCCATCAGGATTTGCGTAATTATAATATGGTTTAAAACCGTATATGTCCTCAAATCCCATGTAATAATTATTTTCTTTTACATATTTTTCAGGTATCCAATATAAATTATCTAAATAACCCATCCTTGCCATATAGTCCGTTATATTAGTTATTTCATATTTATCTTCACTTGATAATGAAGGATTATAAACTATTTTATTATCTTTTAGCATATTATTTTTTAATAAAATACTTTCAATACGTCCTTTTTGGCTGTTGATTGAAATATTAAATGCATCCACAGGAGGTATTATTGATAAAAGTGCAAAACATGCTGCAAGTAGCACAATTGCATTTGTATTTTTCTTCTTAGAAAATATTAAATATATGGCACTTATTATAGAATATATTCCAAATAATATTACATAATAACGTGATTCTGTAATGCCATAAGCTTCTATTCTAATATAAGCAGATGTTAGTTGCATTATTACAAGAGGTATTAAAATAAATGGAAATACTTTTCTATAAAAATTCGCAATTTTGTTTTGTAAATTCGAGCCCAAAATATAGAAAAACAATCCAGCTGTAGAATAAGCTAAAACCATTGGTCCTACTTGACCTACAGGCCAAACACCGGTTATTAATATTTTTATAAAATATATAATAAGAACAACGGAGAAAACCATTATTAGTGGTATTACAATATTAGAAACTAAAATATCCAATACTCTTGGATAAGTTGACGCTAATTTGGTTTTGTTATTATCATCTTCATCTACTGAATTAAATTTAGGAAGTAAAGATAGATAATAAGTAGGTACAAAGAAAACAAAAACTATATTTCCCATGTGAGCTCTAATTTCATCTCTTAA
>JARBUP010000244.1 GCA_029239575.1 Bacillota bacterium | reverse complement strand
CGTAAATTAGAAATTAGGAATAAAATGAAAGCTGGATATTTAGAAATGAGTAGCATTAATAAAAGCATCACAGAAGAATACTCTGAAGGGGAATATGAGGATTTCTTAAGTTACGAAACAAAATTATTAGGAAGTGAATAATTTGATTGTAAAAAGGGGAGATGTGTACTATGCCGATCTAAGCCCTGTAATTGGTTCAGAACAAGGGGGCGTCAGACCGGTACTTATAGTACAAAATGATATTGGGAATAAATATAGTCCTACAGTAATTGTAGCCGCAATTACATCACAAATTAATAAGGCTAAACTGCCAACTCACATAGAAATAAGTTCGAAGGATTTTGGTTTGCCCAAAGATTCGGTTGTACTTTTAGAACAAATAAGAACTATTGATAAAAAACGATTAAAAGAAAAAATTGGCAAGTTTGATAAAGCACTTATGAATGAAGTTGATGAATGCCTTAAAATAAGTATAGGGCTTATTGACTTTTAAATTTAATATGTAATCATTAAAATGTTGAAGTATATTGCTTCAACATTTTTGTTTTGAAATAGTTTATCAACGTCTTTATTGTTTCATTAATATAATAATCCCATATAATATAATAAGAATAGTAATTTTTAATTTTGCATTTTAGAGGGGATATAAAGTGAAGCAATTTGAAATTAATAATTTATATAATAGAATTAAAACTTATGGTATATATAATAAGTATAAATATAATAAAGCAGAATCAAGTTTAGATATTTTTATAAGTGAAGTTCCTGTTAATAATGAAGTTGGATTTATAGAATTGAGTGTTACAAAAAACCTTGGTAAAGAAATTGGAATAGGTGCAGTTTTAAAAATTTATGTAAACACGGAACTTAAAAATCAAGAATTAGTTGAAACAATAACAATAACACATAATCCAACTAAAATAGAGCTACCTGTAGCTCATCCTTTAGGTGATTTAATAAAGGGACCTGAATATTATTTTACAACTTATAATATAACAATAGAAAATGAGGGATATTATAAAATAACAACATTGAATATTAGACTTTTTCCTAAAATTACATCTAAATTTCAATATAACTTAAATGAAATAACAACGGATACACTTGAGCAAGAAATAATTATTGATATTCCACCGCATCCAAGAGATATAATAAATGGTCAAAAAAATTAATATAAAAATATATAATGGATGTTTTACTTATTAATGAACAATTGGTCAGCGATACCTAAAAACTTATATTAATCTTAATATCAAATACAGAATTTGGGTATGAAATTTATCAGCGGCGAAGTATCAACACTTTAAAGACCAAAATAATTAATTATACAAAAACGGGGTTGTTTGGCTTTCTTTAGAAAGTTAACTTCCTCGTTTCTTTTTTTTAGCGTTGGTGTATTTGTTCCATAGTTGGTTGAATCAAAATTTCAAATTGATTCACTCCTGTAGTTATATGGTTTAGATATACATTAAATGTACTGGTTATATTAGGATAAACTTGAGCTCTAAATATAAAAGCACTATAATATTCATCAGAAATTACAGATATAGCATAGAAATCCTTTGATGTTAATTCATTTATAACAGGCAATTCTACATTAGATACCTTCCCATTTATATCAGTTCTATGTTTATAGATAACTAATCCCTGTGCTCTTTCTTGATATTGACCTGTAATTGTAATTTTAGAAATTTGTACTAATGCACAACTTATTGGTTCTTGCGTTTTGTTATCAAATACAATTACTTCTAAAAAACCTTTTTCTGTAGAAGAATTAGAAGAATTAGAAGGAGTAGTAGGAGTTGATGGTTCATTATTTATTGATAATTTTCTAAAAAGTAAATTTTCTGCATAATAAGGTTTTCTTGAATTTGTCATTTTAAATCCTTTCTAAATAAAAAATATTGTTGCATTAAATTATATCCATATTAATGGCTATGAATTTCTTTTGTTGTTGGCTGAACAATAACGTGGAATTTTGGTTCTTCTGAAGGTATATGGCTTAATAAAATATATTTTAATAGTCCTTTATATAATATGCAAATAAAAAAAATAGTCCATATACATATATGTATGTACAGTTGAAATTATATGTTAAACCCTAAATATTTAGTTTTATTACCGAGAATATATACATATTATAAATTGATAGTAAGTTTATATCTATTTATGAAAGGTATATGTTGTTATGAAGGGAATTAATATAAAAGGTATCTTTAAAATTGAATTTAAAAAAAATATTATTATTTTAATAACTTCAATTAATATAATATATTTAATTATTTCACTATATTTTGTTAATCATTATTTTTTAAATACTGAAATAAATGGAATTGATGTTTCATTAAAATCATATTCTGATATAGACAAAATATTTATTGATTATATTAATGAATATGAGTTGCACTTAATTGAAAGAAATGGAGAAACAGAAAAAATAACAGCTAAAGATATAGGAATGCAATACAATAAAAAAAATAGTATTTATAAAATTAATCAAATGCAAATTTCAATTAAGTGGGCTTGTTCTTTTTTTTATGATCAAAAATATTATGTAAAAGATTTGTTTATTTATAATAATGATAGTTTGAACAAAAAAATAAATGATTTAAATTGTTTAAACAAAGAAATTATAGAACCTAAAACCGTGAGTTTTAAGTATTTAAACGGTTCATATAAAATTATTAAAGAAGTTAATGGCAATAAAATAAATAAAGATAAATTAATTGAAGTTATTAAAATGTCCATATTAAAAGGTGAAACATATTTAGATTTAAATAAGAATAATTGTTATTATAATCCAAGATACACTATTATTTCAGACAAAACTATTGAAACTATGAATTTACTAAATAAATATGTAAAAGCAAAAATTACATATTTATTTGGAAGTAAAAATGAAATTTTGGATGGAAATATAACAAATGAATGGTTCAGCGTTGATGAAAATTTAGAAGTAACAATTAATGAAACAAATGTTATAGGATATTTGCGATTATTGGGCAAAAAATATGATACAGTTGGAACAGCAAGAAATTTTAAAACATCCACAGATAAAATTGTGGAAGTTAAGGGTGGACTTTATGGATGGAAAATTAACGCAGCTGATGAATCAAAAGCATTGCTTGAAAATATAAAACATGGTGAAATAATCGAAAAAGAACCTATATATATACAAAAGGCTATTTCACGAGATAAAGATGAAATAGGCAATACTTATGTAGAAATTAATATTACAAAACAACATTTATGGTTTTATAAAAAAGGAAAACTCATAACTCAAGGAAATATAGTAACTGGAAATCCAACTAAAGGAAATTCTACAAAGCTTGGTATCTATATGCTTAATTATAAGCAGAAATGGGTTACTTTAATAGGAGAAGATTATGAAGCTAAAGTTAATTATTGGATGCCATTTTACGGAAATATAGGAATTCATGATGCAAGTTGGAGATATTCTTTTGGAAAAGAAATATATAAGAGAAATGGAACTCATGGATGTGTAAATGTTCCACTATATTTAGCTAAAATAATTTTTGAAAATATAGAAGAAGGAATACCTATAATAGTTTATGAAGAATAGAATATTATTATTATTAAAGAGTCTTTTTATGTCATTAGAGATTTTGGTTTCCTGCTTATCTGAACGAAGTGAAGAATCTCTAAATAGATCGGCAATAAGATTGCAAGATTAGAGAATTGATGGTATATTTAAACTAACGTGTAATATATGTAATATTATAATTTATTATTTAGGAGGAATTTCAAATATGTTTATCATAAACTCTAATAAATGCATTGGGTGCGGTCTATGTGTTAAGGATTGTTTTCAAAAGGAAATTGAAATTATTGAAAATAAAGCTTATATTAAGAATGAATCATGTATTAAATGCGGACACTGTGTAGCTGTTTGTCCTGAAAATGCGGTTTTTACAGATGAATACAATATGATGGATGTTAATGAGTACAGTAAAAATAATTTTGATATAAGTGAAGACAATTTGCTTAATTTCATTAAATTTAGAAGATCTACAAGGCAGTTCAAGAATAAGGATGTCAGCGAACAAATGATTATGAAGATCATAGAAGCTGGCAGATTTACACAAACTGGAAGTAACCTTCAGGAAGTTTCTTATATAGTTGTAAAAGATGACTTACATAAACTTAAAGAACTTGCTCTTAAAAGTTTGAAAACAATGGGCGAGTATATTTTGGGTGATGGAAATATTACTGATGCTTTAATTAAAAGGTATGCGAATTTATGGGTCAAAATGTATGATCTATATCTTGAAAACCCTGAAAAGAATGACAGACTTTTTTTTAATGCACCTGTTGTGATTATAGTAACAGCCAATTCGGACGTAAATGGAGCACTTGCTTCTTCTAATATGGAACTAATGACTAATGCCATGGGCCTTGGAACATTCTTTAGTGGCTTTCTTGTGAGTCTTGGAGTTAAAGAAGGTCATAAAATTGCTACATGCATGGTGATAGGTTATCCTGATGTTAAATATAAAAGGACAGCACCAAGAAAAAAAGCAGATATCATTTGGAAATAGTACAACGGTTGTAGTTAATAAAATAAGTAGGGACGTACTATAAATAATTATCACATTATAGTACGTCCCATTATTTTAATTATTTAAACTAAATCAAAAAACTCAGATTTTCTTAAAATAGTTCTAACTCCGCCTATCATGTAAAGTGAACCTACAAATGCAACTATTTCATCTTTGTTTATAGTTTTTAAAACATTAATTATTTCATTTGTATCACTTAATGGAGTTACTTTTACATTTGAATGTTTTTCAATTAATTCTGCCAT
>JARBUP010000243.1 GCA_029239575.1 Bacillota bacterium | reverse complement strand
ATAATGACTTGGAGGGCTAAGTGTGGAAAATAAAATATTAATTGCTGAAGATGAAAGCAATATAAGAAAGCTTGTTGCGAGCTATTTAATAAATGAAGGATTTAAAGTTGTTGAAGCATGTGATGGAGAAGATGCCATAGCAAAATTTAACTCTGATTATGATTTTTCACTTATAATTTTAGATGTTATGATGCCAAAAATAGATGGGTATGAAGTAAGTAGATATATAAGAAAAAATTCTGAAGTTCCAATACTCATGCTTACAGCAAGGGATACTGAAATAGATGAACTTACTGGATTTAACGCAGGAGCCGATGAATATATTTCAAAACCTTTTAGCCCGAGAATATTAACTACAAGAGTTAAAAACCTATTGAAAAGGAATGCATTAAATAGCATGCAAGACGTTGAAATAGAAGGAATAATTGTTAAATATAGAGAACGAACGGTTTTAATTGATGGAGAAAAAGCTGTTTTAACACCAAAAGAATTTGATTTATTATATTATTTGATTCAAAATAAAAACATAGTATTATCACGAAGCCAAATTCTTTCAACTGTTTGGAACTGGGATTATTTTGGCGATGACAGAACTGTTGATACACATATAAAATGTTTAAGATCTAAAATAGGAAATTACGGAAAGAATATAGTTACAATAAGAAAGATTGGCTATAAGTTTGAATGCTAAAATAGTAAATTTAATTGGGACATTTATATTAAAAATTTAAATGTCCCAATCTAATAATTATGTTTTATTTTATCATGGTTTCAAAATTACTTTAATACAGTCATCTGATTTTTTATCAAATATTTCATATGCATGCTTTCCTTCATCCAAAGATAATTTGTGCGTTATAATATCAGTTGCATCAAATTTGCCATCTTTTATTAAATTTAATATGTGTTCTACATATGCATGAGCTGGACATTGCCCCATTTTTAATGTTATATTCCTTGCAAAAAAATCACCCAGTGGAAATAAGTTATATTTTGAACCATATACGCCTACTAAAACAACAGTTCCACCTTTTCTAACTGCCTGTGTTGCAATTTCAATAGCTGATTTTGAACCACCTTGTAATTTAAGCATAGTTTCTATTTTTTCAAATGTGGACATTTTTCCATCCATACCAACACAATCAATAACAACATCAGCTCCGCCGCGAGTGATTTCTTTTATATATTCGCCGGTATTATCATGTTCTTCAAAATTAACAGCTTCAACTTTATACTTTTCTAAAGCATGTTTCAATCTATATCCTACCCTGTCAACTGCTATGACACGCTTTGCTCCTTTAAAAATAGCCCATTTAATAGTCAATAAACCCACAGGTCCACATCCTAAAACAACAACCGTGTCACCTGATTTAACGCCTCCTATATCCACACCCCAATATGATGTGGGCAATATATCGGTAAGGAATAAAATTTGTTCATCTGATAATTCTTCCGGTACTTTTAATGGCCCAACATTTCCATATGGAACTCTTAAATATTCTGCCTGACCGCCATCATATCCACCATAAGTATTACTATAACCGAATATACCAGATGTTTCTCCATTTGGATTTGAATTATCACATTGGCTGAATAAATCATGTTCACAATACCAGCAATGTCCACAAGCTATTGGAAAAGGAACAATAACTCTATCACCCTTTTTAACTTTTTCTACATACTTTCCTGTTTCTTCAACTATACCCATTGTTTCATGACCTAATACAAACCCTTTTGGCATATTAGGTATCATTCCATGAACTAAATGTAAATCAGAGCCACATATGGCAGTTGAAGTTACTTTTACTATTATATCGTCGCCTTTTTCTATAGTCGGATCTTTTACACTTTTAACTTTAACATCTTGAATACCATCATAAACTATTGCTTTCATAAATTAGAAATCCCTCCAAATAAATTTATAATTTAGTTTTGCCCTATGAATTGATTATATTCAAAGCAATTATATAAAAATAGTTCCTTGCAAAAATATATTGCAAAGACCTATTTAAATTTTTTATTTTATTTTATCTTGATATTCTTTTTCGAAATCCATTATAGTTAAATTTGTTTCTAAATATCTGGCAAATGTATATAATACATCTGACAACCTGTTAATAAATTTAATTAAAATGTCACTTACTTCTTCTTGTTTTTTTAAACTTAATATTATTCTTTCAGCTCTCCTACATATAGTTCTTGATACATGTAAAGCTGAAGATGATTTTGATGAACCAGGCACGATAAATTTGTCCACACCACTTATTTTAGGCAAATATTCATCAATTATTTTTTCAAGACTATCAACATCATAATCCATTATTTTATATTTATATTTTTCTGATTGAACAGTTGCAAGTTCACCTGCTGCAAAGAACAATCTCTTTTGTATTTTAAATAAATAATTATTAATTTCTTCATCTTCAACAAATTTTGTAGCAAATCCTATATATGAATTTAATTCATCCAAAGTTCCGTAAGATTCTACTCTTATGGAATCTTTATCAACTCTTGTTCCGTCATAAAGAGATGTCTGTCCCTTATCACCTGTTTTAGTGTAAATTTTCATATAATCCTCCATTTAATTATGTATATATATAATTATACCCATTTTTAACATCTAAAACATTATTTTTCGTTAGGATGCTAAACCATTTAATTGAACAAAATCTTTATTATATTTTTTGTCATTCTGAGCATTAGCGAAGAATCTTATTTTTTGAATATTTAACATACAAAAACAAAAAACAGGAAAGTTTCCTGTTTTTGTTTTTAAAGTTTTATGGGAGTTACTATATAATTGGGGGAATTATATAATCGGAAATTATCATAATTAAGCTTATTTAAAATTGTTCTGGTTTTTCTTTTAAAATCATTTCAACTGTTTTTTCTTTACCATCTCTTAAAAATGTTATATTTACTTTGTCGCCTTCTTTATAATTATATAACTGTCTTTTTAAATCAGTCATACTTGTTAATTTTTCGTTATTAATTGATTGTATAACATCACCTTGAACAAGTCCTGCTTCTGAAGCTGGAGAATTAGCAACAGTTTCTACTACAACTACTCCATATTCAGCGCTTACATCTACACCAAGAGCTGTTTCATAAGTTTCTACATCAACACCTTTTATACCAACATAAACTGTTGAAAGTTTTCCATTTTTTATTATTTGTTCTATAATTGGTTTTGCAGTGTTAATTGGAATTGAAAATCCTAATCCTTCTGCTGAATTCATTTTAGCAGTGTTTATTCCTATAACTTTACCTTCTGCATTAAATAATGGTCCACCGCTATTTCCTGAATTTATGGATGCATCCGTTTGAATTAAAGGTTCTATTACAGTTCCACTTTCAAAGGATATTGATCTATTTAAACCGCTTATGATACCATCAGTAACTGTTCTTTCAAGGTCTAAAGTCATTGGATTCCCTATGGCAACCACTGGCTCACCAACTTTTAATGTATCTGAATCAGCAAATTCCACTGCAGGAAGCTCTGTTTTATTTATTTTTACTATTGCTAAGTCAAGGGATGTGTCATACCACAATACTTCTCCTACCTCTTGTGTACCATCAATTAAAGAAACAGAAATATTCTCATATTCTCCATCTCCTATAACATGTGCGTTAGTTAAAATATACCCACTTGGATCAACTATAAATCCAGAGCCCATGCTTTGCCCTTTTTGTGTTTGAGGTCCAAAAATTGTGTTAATTGATTGAGTAACTTCAGATGTTATTCCTACAACTGACTTAGAAGATTTTTCAGCAACTGCTGCAGCGTAATACATATTGTCAGATAAATTTATATTAATTTGTTGGGCTGCAGTTTTAGTTATATCAGATTTATTTTGATTTGCAGTATTCAAATTGTAACTAACAAAATATCCTCCAGCTAAACCTCCTAATAATGCTGCTACAAGTACACTTGCAATATATCCTAATGCTCTTCTTTTTCTGCCTACTTTTTTAAAACTACCATTTATTTTTTGTTCATTTTCTCGAATAATAAAATTTACTTTGTCCGTACTAACATTTTCTGTTGTATTATTGTTTTCTTCTGATTTGCCGTTTTCAAGATTATCATATAAATTTCTTTCTTCATCCATGATTTGCCTCCTATATTTACATTTAATTTATATACTAATAATAGTTTTTAATTGTGATAGAAATGTGATTATATAATGTTATTTTTTTGAAGTTTTTTAATATGTACAATGCTGGGTAATCATAATATATAATTACCCAATTATTAAATAAATAATCAAATTCTATTCTTAAGTTCCTATTAATTCCAAAATTATATAATGTATTTTATTTTAAAATAACATCTATTTCTTTATTAAAACTTAACTTTTAACAAATATAAAAGGGTACACTCTTTGCGAATGCACCCTATACTTATTATTTACTTATAAATTTCATATAATTATTTTTATATTTTACTTATGTCTTTTAGTTAGTTCGGCCTTTAAGTCATCTATACTAACACCTTCACTTACCATTAAAACTAAGCAATGGTAAATTAAATCGCTCATTTCATACACAAGTTCAGATTTATCTTTGTTTTTTGCTCCAATT
>JARBUP010000242.1 GCA_029239575.1 Bacillota bacterium | reverse complement strand
AAAAAATATTATATTAATACTATTTTTGTTACTGCTAATAATAGCAGCCGTAATAGTCTACTGGCAGCGTGACAATATTTCAGCATTAATAAATGCAACAAAATATTCTTCTGAAGATTTAGAAACAAAAATTGATTCTAACAGAGAAAATTTACAAGAAGAATTAAAAAATTATACAACAAAATCAATTAGGGACATTTCAGTAGAAGATGAGCAAAAACTTCTCATGGGTGAAATAACTCTTGAAGAAGTTTTAAAAAAATATAATCTCCCATCGGGTGAAAAAACTGACGGAAATGCAGCTACAACAAACAATGCAAATACAATTGACGATGCTGTTAATATTGCAGTGAGTGAAATAAATGTCTTGAAAGCAGAGTTTATTTCTGAGTTAGGACAGATTGTAAATAAGGCTAAGGTCCAGTATGTTGCACTTCCAAAAGAAAAACAAAATGGTGAAGCAATAAAACAAATAGTCCTGGACAATATTGATTATGTAGCAGAAATAGAAAAACAATATGATAATGAAGTAGATGATGTGTTATCCAACTTAAAATCAGAATTAACAAGATTAAATGGAGACACAGCAATAGTACAAACACTTAGAGATTCATATGATGCTGAAATAGAAATGAAAAAATCATATTACATGAATTTGTTTTACTAAATGTATTGATACAAAATGAATAATAAAAAAATCAAGCCTAATTTATTGCTTGATTTTTTTATTTTATTAAGATTTAATTACTTTTTAATTCAGTCCATATTTGATCATACAAAACAGTTGTTTCACCTAAATCCTTTAAGTGCTCGCCTTTTTTAATTATATCTGAGTCTGGATAAATTGCTTTGTTTTCAAGAGTTTCTTTGTCCATTAGCTTATGAGCTTCAGTATTTGGATTTGCATATGGAAAACTTTTTGAAATTTCTGCGCTTATTTCGGGTTCAAGTAAGAAATTAATGAAAAGTTCAGCATTTTCCTTGTTTTCTGCGCCGCTTGGAATTACAAAATTATCCTGCCATAAATAAATTCCTTCTTTAGGAAAGAAAACTTTAATATCTGGATTTTCCGCTTGTGCAAGAACAGCCTCAGCTCCCCAAACATATCCAACAGCAGCTTCACCGTTAATTAGTGAAGTTTTTGGACTGTCAGAATCGAATATTTTTATATTTTCTTTTAATTTCATAAGCTCTACTTTAGCTTGTTCCAACTTTGCTGGGTCTGTTTCATTAAAAGAATAACCTAATTTTTTTAATGCCAATCCAATAATCGCTCTTTGGTCATCTAAAACAACCATGCTGTTATTAAATTTGCTGTCCCAAAGGTCTGCATAACTGTCAATTTCCTCATCAAACATTTTAGTATTAACTGCTACTACTGCATTACCCCACATATAAGGAACTGTGTATTTATTTTCAGGATCAAAGCTTAATGATTTAAATTCATCCCCTATATTTTTATAATTAGGAATATTGTCCATATTGATTTCCTGTATGAGATTTTGATTTCTCATTACATCAACCATATAATCTGAAGATACGGCAATATCAAACTGAGAGCCGCCTGCCATTAATTTTGCAAGCATTTCTTCATTTGAAGCATATGTTGTGTAATTAACTTTTATATTATATTTTTCTTCAAATTTATCTATAACTTCTTGAGGTAGGTATTCAGACCAATTGAAAACATTTAATACTTCTTCTTTTTTTGATGACTCTTTATTGGATGAAGAACAGCCTGTTAATACGCTTGTAACTAATAATACTGAAATTATAAATGTTGCGAACTTTTTTATATTTTTCAAGTTAAATTTCTCCTTTAATATTATCTTTTTATTATTTTTTTCTTTTTCAAAATCAGAATTATTGCGCAAACTTTCAGAAAATAGAGCTATACTTAAAGTTATTATAAGCATTATGGTTGATAATGCATTTATTTCAGGACTAACCCCAAACTTTACCATAGAAAATATCTTTAACGGCAATGTTGTAAATCCAGGCCCTGAAACAAAAAAGCTTACTATCACATCATCCATGGATAATGTAAAAGCCAGTAGAGCTCCTGCTAATATGCCCGGTGCTATAATGGGCAATGTTATTTTGTAAAATGTTTGAAAGGGAGTTGCACCAAGATCCATTGCTGCTTCTTCCAAAGAAGAATCGAAACTTTCAAGTTTTGCTTTTACAACTATAACAACATAGGACAAACTAAAAGTTGTATGGGCTAAAATCAGAGTCAGTAATCCTGTTGTTATTTTAAGTTGTGAAAAAAACATTAGAAGAGCAATTCCCATTACAATTTCTGGAATTATAATAGGAACATATAATAACCCGTCAAGAACTGTTTTTCCTCTGAACTTATACTTGTACATACCAACAGCTGCAAGAGTTCCTATAACTGTAGAAATTAATGAGCTTAAAAAAGCAACGGTTAAGCTATTTGTCATTGCAGAAATAATTTCTTTGTCATCAAAAAGCTCCATGTACCATTTAAATGTAAAGCCTTCCCATACGGCATTAATCTTTGAATCATTAAATGAAAAAATAATTAAAATTATAATTGGTATATAAATAATTAAATAAATTATTAAGGAATAAATGTTTAGTAAACTGCTTTTTGAATTTTTTTTAATCATTTATAATACCTCCATGTTTTTATTTTTCTTTAGAATTTTAATATATACTCCAAGTAAAACAAATGTTAAAGCTATTAAAACTATTGAAGCTGCAGAACCGAAAGGCCAGTCCCTTGCTGTTAAAAACTGGTTTTTTATAAAATTGCTTATGAGCATAATTTTGCTTCCACCCATTAAATCAGGAATAAAAAACAATCCAAGGGTAGGTATGAAAACTAATATGCAGCCTGCAATTATACCTGGCATAGTTAAAGGAACAGTGACTTTCCAAAATGTTATCCAAGGATTAGCACCTAAATCTTGTGCAGCTTCAAGATATCTTTTGTCAAGACTTTCAATTGAAGCATATAAAGGCAAAATCATAAAAGGAAACAGAGTATAGGTAAGACCTAATACAACTGCGCCATTTGTATATAGAAATTGAATAGGTTCATTAATTATTCCAAATTGGAGCAAATATGAATTTATAATTCCGCTTGTTCTTAAAAGAATAATCCAAGCGTAAGTTCTTATTAAGGAATTTGTCCAAAATGGTATTATTATAAGCATAAGCAAAATGCTTCTTATTTTTTTATTAGAATTTGCAATAAAATAAGCAAATGGATAACCTGCTGTTAAACAAATGACGGTTGTCACAAGTGATAACCCAAGTGATGTCATTAGCATTTTAAGGTACATAGGATCAAATATTCGAATATAATTATTAAGCGTAAATTCAAATTCTACGTTTCCATAAGTACCTCTACTTAAAAATCCCATTACAACAACAAATAAAAGAGGAATAGCAACCAATATAGAAAGCCACAAAGTTAAAGGAGTTAAAGTGAAAAGTGGTCCCTTAATTTTATTTATGGTATTTTTATTAAATACATTCACAGTCATTTCAGAACCACCACCCCGTCTTCATAATTCCATTGTATAAATATATTATCTTCAGTATGGTTTAATTTAATTGTGCTATCCATGGTTTCATTTATTATAATTTCATTTCCGCCAAAAGTTGTTACAATAGTTTTATTTACAGAGCCAACATAAATTCGCTCTTTGATTTTGCATTTAAGATGGTTCATACCCTCTGCAGGGAAATTTGTAAGATTCATTTTTTCAGGTCTCACTGCAACAAAAACATTTGAGCCTGATTTTAATTCAAAATTTTCATTATTTTTAACCTGTATTGTATTGTTTTTTTCAACAATTACTTTAATGAAGTCTTTATCAACTGAATCAATGTCTCCTTCAAAGAAATTTGTTTCGCCGATAAAATCAGCTACAAATTTTGTTTTGGGTCTTTCATATATTACTCTTGGTATATCCAATTGCTCTATTTTGCCTTTATTCATAACTGCAATTCTGTCGGATAAAATAAGAGCTTCTTCCTGATCATGGGTTACATAAATAAAAGTAATACCCAATTTTTGCTGAAGATGCTTCAGCTCTATTTGCATTTCTTTCCTAAGTTTTAAATCTAATGCCCCTAAAGGTTCATCTAAAAGAAGTACTTTTGGATTATTAATAATGGCTCTGGCTATAGCAACTCTTTGCTTTTGACCCCCACTTAATTGGTTGGGCTTTCTGTTTTCATAGCCTTCTAATCGCACTAGTTTTAATGCTTCTTTAACTTTTCTTTTAACCTCTTCCTTTGGTAGCTTTTTTAATTTAAGACCGAAAGCTATATTTTCAAAAATATTCATATGAGGAAAAAGAGCATAACTTTGGAATACAGTATTTACATCTCTTTCATAGGGCTGATTATTCGAAACATCTTTATCATTAAGATAAATTTTTCCATCAGTAGGCTCTTCAAAGCCTGCAATCATTCTTAATGTTGTAGTTTTCCCACAGCCGCTTGGCCCAAGTAAAGTCAGAAATTCACCTTGTTTAGCTTCCAAGTATAAATTTTCAATAACTCTTTGACCCCCAAAATCCTTCATCACATTCATAAGTCTTACCATTGTCTTAAAA
>JARBUP010000241.1 GCA_029239575.1 Bacillota bacterium | reverse complement strand
TAGAGGTTGCTGTGAACGCATTCAAGGCAGTTGAAATAATAGGCTTTCCTGAAGGGCGCATAACATTGGCACAGGCAACTTTATATGTGGCATGTGCACCAAAAAGCAACTCATCAATTATGGCAATCGACAGAGCAATGGATGCTGTTGAAAAACATTCTTTGGAAGTGCCTCTTCACTTAAAAGACAAACATTACAGCGGTGCAGAAAAACTTGGAAGAGGAATTAACTACAAGTATCCTCACGACTATGACAAATTTTACGTTAAACAAAGTTATCTTCCTGAAACATTGAAAAACAAAACTTTTTATGAACCTAAGGAATCAGGATATGAAAGTAAAATCAAAAAATTTTTGGAATACCTGAGACAGGGTTAAAGGAGGGACTATGAATTATAAATTATTTAAATCAAACATATCAGATTTAAATGTTGCTGAGGTTTTAGAAAGCAAAATTAATTTCAACAAGCTGGACAAAAATCAGAAGTACGACATTTCAGCAGAATTTTATAACAAGGACCTGCAGGAAGAAATGTTGAATGAAAATGTATCTTACGAAATAAAAAGAAAACACTATATTTTTATTAAAAAAATAAGAGACTTATTTGAAGAAAATAATATTACGATAAACAAATTTTATCTTATGGGAACAATTATTGATTTAAATGAAAATGAAATTAATTTTTCATTGCTGAAATCAAATTATAATTCTAAAAGCAATACTATCTGGCCTTGCAAGGAAATATTCATATTTGAAGACAGCAAAAATAAATTGGATGATTTATTGTTTAACAATCAAATTTCAGAAGAAGATTATGAATCAAATCTGGAGCTGTTGAAGGATGAGTTGAACATTTATGAAAATGAAGACGATCATGAATATTTAAACTAATGAGGAGGAAAAGATGAAAGCATATGATTTAATTAACAAAATAGAAATGGAAGTAACTTTAAATGACCTTATTGACCTAATGGCTAATAAAAACAGGCAGGTAGATTTAATTTTACATGAAAAAAAGACAGATGATGATGGCTATCTTACATGGGATGCGGAGCATTGGACAACAGTAGACGCAAAAAGATACATGAGATGCTATTCATTAGGTGACAGACAGCTAAGAGATTACACATGTCACAACATATATGATTTGAGAAACGATTTTAAACCTGAAGAAGCAAAAAAAATTCAAATTAATTAATAATAAAACCTCCTTGTAACCTTATGGATTATTTTTAATAAAATAATATAAGGTATGACATAACTAAGGAGGTATGGTATGGAGCTTTATATTATAACCTTTAAACATGGAAGCTATGCAATTGCAGCATTTAATAAATTACAAGGATATGGCGTGAGAAATATGAGAGTATCTCAAACTCCATTCAGCATTAAGGGTGAATGTGACATGTGTATTAAGGCATATGGTAAAAACACATTGAACATTGTATTAAATGAATGTAATGGAAAATATCCAATCAGCAATGTTTATTTGGAAGCAACACAGGACGGCAAGACAGTATATAAGTTGCTTCCATAAAAAAATATGAGAACAGTCCCCAAAATGAAACTTGGGGACTGTTTTTATATCCTTAACAACATCAACTATTAGCTGCTACAGTAATGATAGAAGCATTAAACCATATTGAATCACGATGGTAATTTATAATTGTTAAGAAAAATTAACAATATTTTTTAAAAAAATTGTAACGTTTTGGGTAGTTAAACGGTTTATATAATAGAGGCTTTTAAAGCACAACTTATAATCGTTTACTACTCTTTTTGAATACGTTTATGAAAATAAAATTATCAGGTGGTTCATATGGATATGAATGTTTATTTTAAAAAAATATATACTGTTGCCTTCAGACTTACCGGTAATAAAAAAGCAGCATATGAATTAACCGCGCAGGCAATATTAGAACAGAGCGGTAAAGCAGATACAAATGATGAAATATCAGATTGTATATTCAAATCCGCTGCCTTGGAAGTGTGCAAACTGTTTTTAACAAAGTGTGATGCTTGCTATGATGAATTTGATTTTGATTATAATTCAAAAGATAAAACATATGAAATCCAAAAGACTCTTTTAAGTTTGAAGCCTGTGAGTAGAATAATCATAATATGGAAGGATTTTTTAGGCTTTCAATTATCTGACCTTACACAAATTATCAATAAAGATAGAACAGGGTTAAATGATGAACTTTCACGTGCACGAATGCAGATTAAGCATAATTTGAATATGCATATTTAAAAGAAACTGAAAAGAAGGCACTTGAATATTTTACAAAAGATAAATAGTATAACATTTGGGCAGGGTTAAATGACCTGCTTCTGTGTTTTATAATTCATTTTTAAGAATCTCACCCATTTTCATATCACTACCATATTTATCGTCCAATCCTTTTAAATCAGATTTAAATTTTTCATCATTTTTTAATAGTGAGTCTATCTCCCAATTTTCAAACTTTTCTTCACTTAATTCTCTTGCCACAATTTCTTTCCATCTGTGATAATCATTCTTCAGTCTCATTAGAAAATTTAGTGATTTTAATTTTTCAAGCACTTTTTTACTTGGTTTCATTTCTGGTCTTTTTTCTAGAATCTCTTTAGTGAAACTGTATTCTGAAATGTTATCTATGTCAATAATTAATTTTTCTTTATTCAGATAATTAATGTATGTGTTTTTAACCCATGCTCATAAGATATGACTTTATTTTATATCTGTGTACCTTTTTAATTATTCCCATTTTTTCAATTACTTTTAAAAATGTAATGGAGACTAAATCGCTTGCTATTTCATTGTTTTGGGATAGTACGTACGCATATTTCCATAAGGATCTACCATACTTTTCATACAAAATGGTTATATACTCTTTTTCGTTAAAGTTCGATTCTTCAGTAACAGGCATTACAAATAAAAACATAGATTTTCCCCCTTCATGCTGTTTGTTCAATTATATCATGTTTTATAAACTTTATTTAATGATTTTTTATATCATAAAGTAAATTGAAACCTTTTAATAAAACCATGTGAAAATCATTGTTTTTATTTTAGAAACCTCTGTAATTCTTGATAATAAAGTTTAATAAAAAAAGAGGAGCGTCTTAATGACACCCCTTAAAATCAAGGATGGTAAAATGAATATCCCTTTTAATTGCCTATTTCTTATTTTTTTGTACTTTATGTAAGTTTGAATTCAATATATACCATTAGTAATTACCAAATATCTCTTTCCAATATCTATTGCAATTTTGTGTAGCTTGCCAATATTGTTGAGCTAATGTTACAGCCCCAACTACTCCAATGGCCTCTAATGCTGCAATTATTTTTGCTTGAACAACAGCTGATGTGCCACCCGTTAATATAATAGCTGCGATTGTTATAGCTGCGGAAACTCCGACTATTATTTCAGTGCTATTAATAACTTCAACATTGTCAACATAGCCATTAATAGAAGTGCTATACTGTGAATCATCTCGAACTAACTCATATACATCTCTTTCCCCTTGTGATATATGAGTTAAAAACCAAAAGAAACCTTTACCACTATTGTAATTTGGGTATTTCCATTGTTCATATTCGTAGTTTGTAATAGTGTGTTGATAGGATACTCTATATTTACCTGTTTCTTCATTGAGGATTGTTAACATTGATTTGTTATCATTTTTGTCTTGGTTTAAATCAATTACCAATCTTTCTATTACAACGTTATTTTTAAATGTAGTAATCGTCATATTGTTTAAGTTTTTATTATATTCAGCAATAATAGTATGTCCTTCTGCTTCAACTGTAGAAACATTTACATTATCACTGCGTTCAATCGAACTGATAATTTGTATTTGAGAAGTCTGTGCGTTTGCCTGCACAGGAATAAAAATAACCATAAGTAATGCTAATGTGATGGATAATAGTTTTTTAAATTTTTTCATTTGTACATCTCCCTTATATTATTTTTTTCGTTATTGTTTTTTTCTCATGAAGGTTGCATATTTAGAAACCTCAATACCAGATATCAAAATCCAACCTTCTTCTCCTAATTCATTTAATTTTTGGATTAATTCTTGCATCTTTTTTTCCCCATTTAATGACCATGTAGGAGATAAATCAAATACTTTATATTCATATTTTTCCATGTAACTTCCTCCATATGTAAATGTTATAACAATTAAATATATGATAACATTTTTATTATAATCTTACAAAAGCAACTTATTCAATGGAACCACCTCCTTCATATTAGATTAACTTCTTTTAATATATAGACAATTTAAAAGTATTAAATGTAACATTATTTTTGAAAATTTTTTTTTAAAATTAAAATTATGGTTGAATTAAAACAAAAACAACTATTTATTTTTTTATTTACTTCAACCAAATGTTGTGGACACATTATCTTTCAAAGTTTCTAATGAAATTTTGCAACTGCCCATAAATTTTTTGTTAAAATTTTTTTTGTTTAATGTTGACAAAATTAGTAGGGTATATTATAATTATTTCATACCCTACTAAAACAGTAGGAATTGGTGAGAGGGAGAGCAGATATGATTTTATCGACAAAGGGCAGATATGGATTAAAAGCAGTATTTGAACTTGCTCTGAATTATGGTTCAGGACCTGTTTCTC
>JARBUP010000019.1 GCA_029239575.1 Bacillota bacterium | reverse complement strand
CCTAAAACTTTTTTAATGTTTTCAGCTGTAACTAATCCAATATCCATTTTATATTTTGTTTTGATGAATTCTTTAATGCTTGAATCCATATCATCCCCAGCAATTCTTAAAGATTCACTTACAACAATTCCTCCAAGGGATACTACAGCAATTTCAGTTGTTCCTCCACCAATATCAATAATTAAATTACCAATTGCTTGGTCTACAGGAAGTCCTGCTCCTATTGCTGCTGCCATTGGCTCTTCAACAAGCTTAACTTTTCTTGCTCCGGCATCTATTGCAACTTCTTCAACTGCTCTTTTTTCAATTGAAGTAACTCCTACAGGTACACAGATTACTACATTTGATTTTGTAAATCGCTTGTTGTTTAAAGCTTGAGTAATAAAATATTTAATCATAGCGCGTGTTATTTCAAAATCTGCTATAACTCCATTTTGCAATGGTCTTATAGCGTTTATTGTGTTTGGAGTTCTGTCAAGCATTGCTTTAGCGTCATTCCCAACTGCACAAACTTGATTTGAAACAACTTTTATTGCTACAACTGATGGTTCATTTACTATTATTCCTTTTCCATTTACATAAACTAATGTATTTGAAGTACCTAAATCTATTCCTATCTTCTGTGTAAAAAAATCAAAAAATCCCATATTATATTCCTTTCAGTATCTAACTTTAATTATTTTATAATATTATTTGTAGTTTAATTTATATTAAACCTTCTTCTTTGAAGCTAAAAAAATTACCATCACCTATGATTAAATGATCAATTACATTAATACCTAATATTTTCCCACATTCTACTAATCTGTTAGTAAGAATAATATCTTCATGGCTTGGTTCTGATTCTCCGCTTGGATGATTATGTATCAAAATTATAGAAGAAGAAGCATTTGATATAGCTTCTTTAAATACTTCCCGTGGATGAACAATGGAACTATTTAAGGAGCCCACTGATATTTCAGCTATTTTAATAATATTATTTTTTGTATCAAGGAGTATTATTTTAAAATATTCCTTTTTGTAATAACGCATTTCCTCCATCATAACAACTGCAGCATCATTTGGAGATGATATTTTTATTTTATCATTTTTAAATGCGCTTATTCTTTTACTTAACTCAGCAACTGATAAAAGCTGAGCTGCTTTAACTACACTTATTCCTTTATAATTTTGAATATATTTTTGAAGTGTACCTTCTGCTATATTCTTAAGTCCTTTTCCATCTTCATTTAAAATATTTTGAGCAAGTTTTATGGCATTTTCTTCTTTGTTCCCTGTCCTGATTATTATTGCTATTAATTCTGAGTTAGACAATGAATTTGCACCAAATTTAAATAATTTTTCCTGGGGTCTTTCATCCACAGGTATTGATTTAATGGTATAATTATTATTGTCCATTTTTCCTCCCATATGCAATTTTTTAATATTACAGTAAACCTTGCGAAAAATGTTTTTTAAGCAAAATATTTAGTTTGTTTAATGGTAAACCTACTACATTGTTGTAACAACCGTCAATTTTTTTTACTAAGAGTTCTCCATAACCCTGTATTCCATAACTTCCGGCTTTATCCTCGTATTCTTTAGTATCAAGGTAATTTCTAATATCATCATCTGTTAAATCATTAAATGTAACTAAAGTTTCTTCATAATCAACGATTTTAATATTGGACTGAATATCCCAAATACAAAGCCCGGTAAAAACTTTATGAGTTTTTCCTGATAAATGTTTTAAAGTATTAAAACCATCTTCATAGCTATGAGGTTTTCCCATTACGTAATCAAGATAAACAATAGTATCTGCAGAAATGATAATCCCGTCTTCATTTTGTTCTTTTAATATATCATATACTGCTGACGCTTTTTCAAATGCAATTTTCATTGTTGTTGTTTGTGGTTCATCATTTTGATTTACCTTTTCTATTATATCCGCTGATATAATTCTAACATTTTTTAAATAGATACTAAGCATCTCAATTCTTCTTGGAGATTTTGATGCTAAAATAATTTTTTTCATATATTTTCCTTTAAATTTACAGCTTATTATAAGCTATTATTGCTATTATTATACCAATTATTCCTGCAACTGTTAAATTTGCTTGAAATCCAAAAGTTACGGACATTAAGCTCAAATCTAAAGTAGCTGGACCGAATCCAATTTTTTCTCCAGTACTAAGTATTGGCAAAATTCCAGAAAATGCATTACCAAGGATTGTACCAATTATAGAACATGTTAATATAAGCAATATTAAATAAAAATTCCCCTTTTTCATTTAATTAAACCTCCGTTCTAAAATATACAAAATTCTTTTTCAAGTTGTCTGTTACATAAATAGATGTATATCCTACAAAACATCCTGTAAAAATGCTTACTAAGGACAAAACAGGTAAATAATAATATATACCAAGTGTTTCAAACATAATTGCTGCTACTGTTACTTGAGACGCATTGTGAGCCATTGCTCCAAGCACACTTACACCAATTAAGCTTAATTTCTTAAAATACTTAATACCAAAACCCATTACAACAGCACTCATAATACCGCTAACAATAGAATAAATAAAACTTATTGGATTTGTTGCAACCATCATGAGAAGTATGCATCTTAATATTACAATTGTTAATGTGTTTTTAAAACCAAAGAGCACTAAAACAGTCATTGTTACAATATTCGACAATCCAAGTTTTGCTCCAGGTGCTATATAAGGAAGTGGTATCATTCCTTCTATAATACTTAAAACCATTGCCCCTGCAGTTAATAGGGATAAAAATAAATATCTTTGAATTTTTGTCATGTTAATTCTCGCTTTTTATTTATTTACTGCGCGTAAAAATCAATATCATCATTATCATCACTGTTGTTTTCTTTAATTTTAATTATCATTTTATTAGGAAGGCATACTACAACTTGACCTGTAGAATTTATTTCCCCTTGGTGCACACAATTTAAATCTGGACAACTTGCATCTTCAACCCAAATTTCATTATTTTTAATTTTAATAAAATTATAGCCCTTACCATTTTTTGTTTTCACTTCAAATTCATTTTCATAACCTGTTTTTAATTTATATTCTCCAACTAATTCATTTTCAGAATAAATTTGAGCAATACTTTCTTTAGGCTTTGTTAAATTTAAGCTAAAATAATATAGTAAAAAACAATTTATGATTACAATAAAGGTAATTAAAGCTATATCATATTTATTTATTTTTTTTCTCATCATGCACCTTGTCTTTTTATGATTTAATTATTCTAACATCTATTTATATATTTTTCAAGTTTGTATTAAATATTTTTAAAATTAATACAGACATATATTAAACCATAGAAACCTAAATTTTTTATTAATTATAGGGTAAAATAAAATATAATATGTACATATAATAAAATCTAAGTTAAAATGAAATAAATTTATAATTAAGAGGTGTTGCGTTGAAAGTATATGAACTTACAAAAGATAATTTAGTTGAATGTAGTTTTAAAGATTTCATTCATAGTACTGATAAACAATTTTGGCTCATAATAAATACTGATGAACTTGAAGAAAATATAGATTATTTTAATTTTAGTTATCAAACCGTATATGACTGTGTGAGAAATGATGATGATACACCAAAACTTGATGCTTATGATAATTACAGTTTTGGCATAATAAATATTATAGAAATAAAAAATTTTTTCAAAAGCTATGAATTAGATTTTTATTTAACAAAAAACTCTCTTATTTTCGTAAGCAAATATGATTTAGAAATAATAGATAATATACTTTTAGCAGTATCAGAAAAAGGAACATTAAATATAAGTTTAGATAAAATTTTATATCTTTTATTTGATAAAATGACTATTAAAGATTATGACCTTTTATCAAACCTCGAAAATGAAATTTTTGAAGTTGAAGAGGACGTTATAGAAGGTAAAACAAAAGATTATATTACAGATATTGTTTCTTTGAAAAAAAAGATTCTTTTCTTAAAAAAACAATATGAGCCACTTTTAGATGTAATAGAAGATTTATATGAAAACGAAAATGAAATGTTAAATCAAAATTCAATTGCTTATTTTAAAATAATATTTAATAGAATTGAGCGTTTAAACAATAAAGTGAAAAACTTAAGCGATTATACAACACAGGTACGAGAATCTTACCAAGCACAAATAGAAATAAATACTAATAATACAATGAAAATTTTTACAGTTTTAACAGCTATATTTTATCCGCTATCATTAATAGTAGGTTGGTACGGCATGAACTTTGTAAATATGCCTGAAATAACTTGGAAATATGGTTATATATTTGTTATTTGCTTGAGTATCTCTGTTGTAGCTTTTGGCTTTTTTCTTTTTAAGAAAAAAAAATGGTTGTAGATATAACTGTATATCTACAACTTTTTAATTAACATCATATACTATACATTTAATAAAACTGGCCAACTATTTTTCTTCACCGAGTTTTAAATTATAGTATATTTCTACTATTTTATCCCACGTAATTTTTTCAACAATGCCATTAGGCTTAAGACCAAAATTTTTTTGAAATGCTATTACCGAGGTTTCTGTGTCTTCATCAAATACTCCATCTGGGTAAGGGGCTTTTATGCTTGGAATAAATTGCGAAATAAACGAAAGGTATTGCTGTATATTATATACACCAGATCCTGCAGAACCTCTTTTATAAATTATGTTCGGAAATAAGTAACGTGGTAAAAATATTTCTGTTGGCGGAACATCTTTTAAAATTTCCATGGCGCCTTTATACATTAAATTCCAAGTTTCTGTATTTAAAATTCCTGTTACAGGTAATTTCATAACTTTTTGAAATTCCATTATTGCAGTTCTTGTTTCAGGATTTGGCACTCCAGTAATTTCTACTGAAGGTATTGTGTTATAATATGTTGATAAAACATTTATAAAATATTGTTGGATTTGTATGCTTGGAAGAACTATCGTTTTCTCTATTTCAGGAGTTATTATTCCTGGCAGTGTACTTACTATACTACCTTTTGCAGACAATTCAGCAAGTTTTCTTACGGCTGCATTTATATTTAATATTTTATACCAGGTAGCTTTATTAAGTGTGCCATCAGGTGCTAAGTTAAATATTCTTTGAAATTCTTTTACAGATTCCTCCATGTTAGCTGTAAAAATTCCGTTAATAGGGTTTATTTTAGGAATAGCAGGAAAATTTACAGATATCCCATTTAATGCAATTTGCATTATAAGAACAAGTATACCACTGTCTCCAACTTTTAAAGGAGTACCTGGATATGATTCGGTAAAACCTGCAACAGGCGCATCTGTTACAATATTAATATTTTCACCATAATAATATTGTAATATTTCAATAGGTAAATAACCTTGATTGGCTAAATCTACAGTTCCCCACTGATACATTCCTTCACATTGTGATGTTCTTCCATCACAGTATGTTGTGAAAAGTGGTACAATTTCTCCTTGTGTTACAATATAATCATTAAAAAGCTCATCTACAATTTTATCAATTGTACTAAATGTTCCTCTGCCTTGTACAAAGCTTTGGTCATATTGAGTAGAATTTGTAATATCAAAATTATAACCTTTTGTTTTATACCATTCTGTAAATAAGCGATTTAAAGTAATTGAATTTATAGCATAAATATTTGCTCTTATAGTACTTTCAGGCCAAGTTGGATATAGTTCACTGGATGCTACATTTTTGATATAATCAATATATGGCAAAGTTACATTTTCTGCAGATAAATCATCTGGTGGACCTAAGTGAACAGTGATATTTTCAGGAACATATACGTTCGTAAATCCTGGAACTGTAATACTCATTTAAGTCACCTCATTTGTTTGAAATATCAATAACAATATCAGGCACTCTGCAATTTTCATAAGATTTTAATTTATACTTATCTTTATTTTGAAAGCTACTTATATACATTAAAACAAATCTCACCTTTCTTAATTTAATACATTCATGTTTTTAATATATGCTACTAATACAATTATGCGATTTTACAAAAGTTAATATCCTTTTACTGTTTGGTTATCTTCAAGTATTTAAATCCTTGTATTCTTTGAACTTAATAGTCAAAATTAAATTGAAAATTAGTACATTATGTTTAATTTTGACTTAACGGATTTTCAAAAAAAAAAGCGCCATCTATATGATGACGCATTATATTTACGCTTCAATTACCATAAAATCAGTAACTAATCTTGCTAATTTATTATTTTTGTCAAATCCATAATATGTAGGAAAAACTCCTTGATTCCAACCAGTGGCAAATACTATTAAATTAGAATTTGTTTTCTTATCCACTATAATGTCTGCACATGTTGTCTCAGAATGCCTTACTTTTGTTTTTATTTCTTTTTCGTAATTTTCAAGTTCATCTTCGTCCATTACATCTAATAATTCCATTACATGTTGATCCATAAAACAACCAAGACCATTTTCTACTTCATAACCCATAAATTCATCATGACCAAATGCTTTTGAATTTTCACCTTTATATAATGCTAATTCCCATTTCACAGGTGTATTGTCATTAAATTTTAATTCTGCAAGTATGGTTTGACTTTTTCTTTTTTCAGTTTTACCAACATAAATATTTACAGGATATGTATTAGGGGCTACGCTTAAAGAATAACTTTCATCGTCATACATTAAAATAGGATCAGTAGCAACAATTTTACCTGTTGTTAACTTTAATTTACCTGCCTCAACTTTCTGAATCTGCATCCTTCCGAATTCAGTGTCAATCATTTTTGTATTTCCATTTGTAATATTTAAAACATCTATATTTATATACATGATATGCTCCTTTCGATTTTTTATAAATATCTTTTATGATTTCTTTCATCAAGTATCCTTTTTAATTCGTCCATAAAAGTATTTATATCCTTAAACTTTCTATAAACAGAAGCAAACCTAACATATGCAACATCATCTACATTCTGGAGTTCATTCATGACAATTTCGCCTATAACTTCTGTAGAAACCTCGTTTTGAAATGTATTTAAAAGTTGTTTTTCAACTTTATCAGCAATTCCTTCAATTTGATCAAGCGTAACTGAACGTTTATCACATGCTTTAATAAGACCGTTGATAATTTTATCCCTGTTATAGCCTTGACGGGTTCCATCTTTTTTTATTACAACAATTTGAGTTTCTTCTATTTTTTCATATGTTGTAAATCGATGTCCGCATTCTATGCATTCTCTTCTGCGCCTTATTTTGAAACCGTCGTCCGTAGATCTCGTATCTATAACTTTGCTTTCATGACAATTACATTTAGGACATTTCATAACAATCCCTCCTTTATTGATTTTACTAAATATTTTTCGTAAAGTAAACAAAATTATTCAAAAATTCTCAAAATTTGTTATAATAATATTATAAATAATTAAAATGGAGAATTAAATGAATAATAGCAAAAAAATATATCAAGAAAACTCATATTTAACATCTTTATGTTCAACAGTTGTTCGTTGTGACAAAAAAAATGATTTCTATGAAGTAGTATTAGATGAAACTATTTTTTATCCTCATTTATCCGGTGGTCAACCAAAGGATGAAGGCATATTAAATAACTTAAAAGTAATTGATGTTATAGAAAAAGATGATGAAATAATTCATGTTGTAAAAAATCCTGTGGAAGGTAGTGTTAATTTAAAAATAGATTTTGAAGTTCGATTTGATTACATGCAACAACATACTGGACAGCATATTTTATCATTTGCTATAGCTAAGTTATATGGTGGAAACACAGTTGGTTTTCATTTGGGTTCCGATTATACGACAATAGATATAGATAAAGAATTAAATGATGAAACAATTGAAAAAGCTGAAATATATGCTAATGAAATTATTTATAAAAACAAACAAATAAAATTTCAAACTTTAAATTATGAAGAAGCGATTAAACTTAATTTAAGAAAAATGCCACCTAATTTAAGTAATTTTAGAATTATGGAAATAGAAGAAATTGAATATAATGCCTGCGGTGGTACGCATGTAAAAAGTACGGGTGAAGTTGGCATTATTAAAGTTGTGAAAATAGAAAAAAACAAAAACGGATCAAGGATATACTTTTTATGCGGAAAAAGAGCTTTAAAAGATTATTATAAAAAAAATAATGATTTAAATGATTTATCAAAACTTCTTACATGTGGAATAGAATTAATATATGAAAATATAGAAAAATTAAAAAATGAAAACAAAATAAATAAAAAATTAATTTCTACTTTACAAGATAACCTGAACAAATTTTATGCAGAAGAACTTAATACTCAAGCAATTAAATCAAATGATTTAAATTATATTTTTCATAAATATGAAAACATGGATATAAAGGATTTAAAATATATTTGTTCAAAAACAGTTGAAAAAGATAACTATGTTTCAGTTTTAATATCAGAAAGTAATAATTTAATAAATATTTGTGTTGGTCAATCTAAAAACTTAAAATTAGATTTAAAATCTCTTTTTGAAAAATTAAAGATTATGTTAAACGCTAAAGGTGGAGGAAATAATTATTTACTTCAAGGCACTGGTGATGTTTTAAGAGGTGATGATTGTTTGCGATTAGCAAAAGAGATTTTATTTGAAGAATAATTTTTTAATTAATATTCATAATTTTATAAAATGCATTATTGATATTAAAATTATTATAGCAGAGCATTAAAGCTCTGCTAATTTTTACAACATATGAATTCAAGATTTTCGTTTCACTAATAAATCCCCTACTAAATCAAAAATAATAGGTGGACCTTTTTCTTCTGCATTCCAACCTTGTTCTATTGCTTGAATTATTATCAATTCTACATCTTTGGGTTTTATTATTTTTATATTTAAATCTTCGATGTTAAGATTGTTTATATGGTAATTTTTAATATCCGACCTGATGTAAACTTCAATCCTTCTCCCTTTAAATTCCTTATGTTCAGCTACAAGGATTATATATTTATCTTTAGGTGAAATAATCCACTTATATGTTTCATTTCCTACAACTATTTTTCTTGAATTTTTATTAGGTATCGCCATTATCACACCTCTATTTAAACTATCACCTGTACTATTATGTACTAATTGTTTTTTAAAATGCATAAACTTAAACTTGGGAATGCAAGTGATACTTAAGGGACAGTAGGAGGAACAGTAGGGACGTGTTTGTTTGTCACAGACAAAGACAATCATACACGTCCCCATTGTCTCCTGTTCCAAATTATCTTTTTCTGAATAAAATGATATATAAGTATAATATTTCAAAGGAAGTGTTACATTGGATTTTTATGAATTTAAATATTCAAAGGATGATATTTTTATTTTAAGTTTAGATACAAAATCAAAAAATAAAAACGAGAAAGGATTTTTAGATGTCAAAATATATTCAAGGGACAAAACGCCTGTAAATAATGCAAATATAGAAGTATATTCCACTAAAAGCCTTAATGAATACGATTTAAAAATATGTGCATCAGGACATAATCCTATTCAAGTTAATAAAATTAAAATCTTACCGGGTTGTGTAACCAAATTAAACATTGAATTGCCACAGAGAGACGTACGGGAACTCTCAATGGCATTAGGTATTAACTTTCCAAAAGATTCTTTACACTATATTTATGCAGCAAAATTTGCTGAGGAAGTAAATTTATTGAGCACTGGTAAAATGAAAATAAATATTTATACTGATGGAAAATTGGGAAGAGAAAGAGATATGCTTCGAAATTTGAAATTAAATGAAAGCGATATTCAATTTACAATTATGCCAATTAGCCCGCAAATTGATTTAGTACCAAAATTATCCGTATTTAATATGATGATGGTTTACTCAAATATTGAGGATTTTAGGAATATTTTAAATAATGAAGAATTCTACGGGAAAATAAGCTCAGATTATTTGAACAACGGCTATAAATTATTTGGCATAATCGATGAGGGTTTTAAGCAAATGGCAACCAACAAAGAAATACAAAACATGGATGACTTTAAAGGAATTAAAGTCAGAACAATACAAAATCGCGATTTAGAAGCATTTTTGAAATCACTTGGCGCAATAGTTGTTCCTCTTCCTTGGGGTGAGATATATACATCATTAAGGCATGGATTTATTGATTCAACGGCTAATCCATATGAAGATTTCGTGTCATTAAAATTATATGAGTTGCAAAAATATGTTATAGAAACTAAGCATACGCCGGATGTGGATACATTTATAACAAGCAATAATTTTTATAAAAGTTTAAGCAATTCTGAGAAAGCAATAATTGATGAAGCTGCTTTAAGAGCTACAACATATGTACGTGAAATTGAAAATGAACGTATTGAGGAAATGAAAAAAATCCTTATAGATAATGGCATGACAATACTTACTTTGCCTGAAGAAACTATAGATGCGATGAAACAAAAAGCTTTACCAATATATGAAAGAATTCGAAAGATTGTCAATGAAGATGAATTAATTAATTTATATTTAGGGACTGAGGGAAAGTAAGGGACGTTCTTTTCTGTCCCTTTTCTAAGATGGGACAGTTAAACACTGCCCCATTGTCTTTAATATATAAATGGTATAAACATTTTAGTTGATTTCATATATCTAAAATATTCATTACTAAATTCTTTTATCATGTCTTGCTCTTCTTTTTTCCCTAGACGTACATACATATAAATTATAACAGGATACAAAATCAGTAATGATAATGTTGCCCAGTTAAGTATCATACTCAAGGATAAAAGCAACAGTCCTGCATACTGAGGATGTCGAATATATCTGTAAATTCCCGATGTAACTAAAGAACCACTTCCACTTTCTTTTGACCAGTATTTTTTATAAATGTTATACCATCCATTTAAAATCATACTTAAAGCTATAATACTAAGAGCAGTGCTTATATACATTCCAAAGTGACCAAAATAAGAAATAAGTGTATGCCCCCAAAGAATCCCTTCAGGTAAATTTCGCCCGATTATCCATGAGATAATCCACATACTGAATGGTATTCCGTGCATTTCGATAGCGAATGCAATAACAAACGCAAGATAGGTTCCGTGTGGCTTTTTATCCATTTTTCTATAAAAAGGCATAAACAATAATACCACACTATACAGCACAATAAAAAACAATACTCCAAACCAGTTGTGAAAATGACTATTCAATGTTTCCATTTTTTCTCCTTTTAAAATAAGATTTATTTAAGTTAATCCTATAATATCAAAAGAAGCTTAAATACAAATAATTTTAATCTTAAATCAACCATAAATCGTTGGTAGAGTTATATTAAATGTACATCCATTATCATTATCAACGTTTAAATCAATACTGCCTTCGTGAGCTTGAATTATTTTATATGTAATTGAAAGACCTATACCTGTTCCACCGGTATTAGAATTACGGGAATCATCCACCCTTACAAATGGTTTAAATATATTTTTTGCCATGTCTTCTGGAATACCAATACCATTGTCTTTAAACAAAATTATTGCATTATTGTTATCTTCATGCAAACTGACTGAAACATAAGTTCCTATTGGATTATAACGCAGCGCATTATCTAAAAGGTTATATAATACTCGGTTCATTTGATTAACATCTAAAAGGACATATATAGTTTCCTCTGGAATGTCAAAGTTATAATTAAAACCCGCACTTTCTATTATAGGCAAAAGTTCACCACAAATTTGCCTTAAATATTCACAAATATCTGTTTTGCTTTTCTTTAACGTAAAATCAGGACTTTCTAATTTAGAAAATTCAAACAAATCATTTAATAGTCGACTTGATCTTTGACTATTTTTTAAAATAATTTGTATGTAATTATTTTGCTCGTTATCTAAAGCAGTTGATTTTTTTGACAATAACTCTGCATAACCGATAACACTTGCTAATGGATTTTTTAAGTCATGAGAAATATCCATTATCATTTTTTTTCTATCTTCCTCAGATTGCTTTCTTAATGCTACTTCTATTTCTATTTTTTCAGCCATATCATTAAATGTATTTTGTAGTTCTTCAAACTCATTTTTTAAGTTTAAGTTGACTCTTGCAGAATAATCGCCTTCTCTTAATCGTTTAGTTCCCTCACACAGCATTAGTAATGGTTTAGTAATGCGTACAGATGTAATTCTTGAAAAAATCATTGCAAATACACCAAGTAGTATTAGATAAAATAGTGATACAGCCATAAATACACCTGAAACATTATTTATATCTTTAGATACTGCTTCCCTATTGTAAACTAAGGAGACATCCAGCCGAAATGATGTTGGAAAAGTAACTATAAGCCAAAAATTTTCCTTTGAATTGTAAAGTATATCGTAATTATATGGAACACCCTTGCTTTTTGAGTAAACCAAAAAATCCGTGAATTCTCCAGTTGTAAATGAATTAGAATCTAATGTATTTATACCTGCTGAGTATACTACTTCATATTTATCGTTTATAACCTGTACACCTCCACCATTTTGAACCACAGAAGCTGAGTCAATTTCATTATAGTCATCTTCCATAAGCAGCTTAGCAGGATAAATGTTTTTAACTAATGTTTTTGAAATAACATCATCAGCAAAGGAAAGCAAAAGAAAAGCAAAAATAGCTGCAAGTATAGAAAGCATAAACACTATTAAATAATTTATAAAAAATTGGTTTGATATTTTACTTTTCATAACACACCTGTTTTATGAAGCTTATAACCTATTCCTCGTATGGTTTTTATATATTCTGGATTCTGAGGATCTATCTCTATTTTATTACGCAAGTGGCTAATGTGAACCATAACTGTATTATCATCATAGTAATAATCATCATCCCAAACTGCATTGTATAGTTGCTTTTTGGTAAATACTTTTTTGGGATTTTCCATTAAAAACAACAGAAGCTTATATTCCTTAGCATTAAGCACTATAGTTTCACCACTAACATATGCACAACAGCAATCCTTATCAATAGACAATCCTCCGTATTCAATAATTTCTTTATTTTCCTGTTTAGGTAACGTATATTCATGATTTCTTCTAAGCTGTGCTTTAACACGTGCCAGCAGTTCATTCATTGAAAATGGCTTTGCCAGATAGTCATCAGCCCCTAATTCAAGACCTAATACCTTATCCATATCATCACTTCTAGCAGTTAAAAAAATTACAAGAACAGTACTTTCCTCTCTTATTTTTCTAAGTAGATTAAAACCATCAAGTCTTGGCATCATAACATCCAGTAAAATTAGATTAACTGATTCGTTTTTTAATATTTTTAATGCTTCAAGTCCGTTACATGCAGAAAATACATTATAACCTTCATCCTCCAAGTTTATCTTAATTAGATTTCTGATATCATCTTCATCTTCCACGACTAAAATATTCAAGTTTACACCCCTTCTCATATATAATAATTTTAGATATTAAAACGTTATCAACAATATACCACAGATATTTAAATGAATAAATAATTAATTGTAAATTTAAGGTAGATTTAAGGTTCGAGAAAGATGTATTTCAGAATGATTGTATAAAATAATTTTAAAAAGCAATTGGAGGTATTTATGAAAAAAATTATTAGTTTTATTATAATTATGTTTATTTTATTATCATTTGAAAGCACTGTTTTTGCACAGGATTCTAAACAAATATATGAAGAATTGGATAATATGGTACAAAACTTGGTTGTATCTGATAGTGCAATGGGAGCTGTTTTATCTGTTGTAAGTAATGGTGAGATTCAATTTTACAAAGGCTATGGTTTCGCAGATAAATATCTTGGATATGAGGCTGATGGAGAAAAAACAGCATTTCGTATAGGCTCAGTATCAAAAACCTTTGTTGCTGTAGCAGCACAAATTCTTAATCAAGAGGGTTTAATAGATATGAACCAGGATATATCCATTTATCTAGAGTCTGATTTCCCAAACCCTAAATATCCTGTAACTATGAAGGAGCTTTTAACTCATACTGCAGGTTTTGAAGATATTGTTACAGGTATAGCTGTATTTAATATAAGTGATACTGAACCATTGGCAAAAAGTGTGAGAAAATACATTCCTGCTCAAGCTTTTAAACCAGGTGAAGTTGTTTCATATTCTAATTATGGCATAGCACTTGCTGCCTATGTAATTGAGTGTATTTCTAATCAAGATTTTGCCCAATTTTGTCAAGAACGAATTTTTGAACCCCTTGATATGACCAGAACAACATTTGAATATATGCATGATATTGTCTATGTATCAAAACCTTACCTTAAATCCGGTAACGAAACCATTGAACCATTTATGAATCTTTATCCAGAGGGTTCTGCTGTCTCAACTGCTGAAGATATGGCAAAATATATGATTTGGCTTTTGAATAGCAGCGATAACCGTATATTGTCATCTGATTTTAAAAAAGAAATGTTCAGTAAACAATTTACAATGTCTGATGAATTAGAAGGTATTGGCTATATATGGAACAGAAAGGAAAGAAATAATGAAGTATATTATGAAAAAAAGGGAGAAACGCTGAATTTTTATACACGCATAGCACTTTATCCAAAGAATCAGACCGGTATATTTGTATCCTTCAACACTTTTTTACCTGAGCATAAAATAAATGAATTAATTAAAAAAGCTACAGACTTGCTATATGGTGAACAAAATAATTACAATTTCAGCCCTGAATTAGCTACAATTGATATAAAAGGTTTATATACAAATAATTGGTCCAGTTTCAATACTCCAGAAAAAATACTACGTTACTTGATACCAAATAAAATGATTCAAATAAGAGGGTCACAGGAAAATGGTTACTACATTAATGGAAATGCCCTTGAATTAATTGGTAAGGATATCTATTCATCCAGTATTGGAATGTTAAAATTCCAGAAAATAAATAACAAAATAATTTTAGCTACAGAATCAGGTATTACTTTTTCTAAAGTTCCATTATGGCAGCATAGAAATGTTCAATTGCTTGTACCTTCAATGTTTTTTATACTAACTTTCATATGTTTTATAAATGAACTATTATTGATGATAAAAAATAAAACAAAGAATTACTATTGCTTAATAAGTTATTTTATACAAATTATTTTCTTCATTACTCTTTTTCTATTAATGTATAAAGGAATTACAACCTATTCATTGCTTAACTATTCTTTATATATAAAAATATGTGGAGCTGTTATTCTTTCTTTTGTCCTTACAAATACTGGATATACAACTTGTAAAGCTATAAAAAACAAGACCTTTAATCCATTATCAATAGCCTGGAATCTGACAGCAGTCTTATTTGTTTTATGGATAATATGGTTTAATATAATTTAAATAATATTATATAAAAAGATGAGGGCGTGCTTTTATGTCTCCTTTCTAAAATGAAACCATAAAACACGTGACCAGTGAAAAAGTCTATTTTTGTCATCCTGAACGTTAGTGAAGGATCTAATAATGTTGAAATAATAAGATTCTTCGACTTCGTCTCAGATAAGCAGGGAACCAAAATTAGGGTTTTCAATTTTGTGTTCATCGCTTAGTTTGTTCATCTAATGACAAATGCAAGAAATGATCAGTTTTTCATTGTCTCACACGTCCCCATTTGAATTAATCATTTTTTTCCATGTATAAACTAAGGCTTGGGTATGCAAGTGTTATTTTTTCTTCTTCGAACAATTCTAATACTTTAAAATTGATTTTTTCTTTTACATCCATAAATTCATTATAGTCAGTTGTTAATATTAAATATTGAATTATAATCAATAAAGCACTGTCTGAAAATGAATCAAATTTAACTAAAGGTGAATTTTCTTTTACCATTTCATTTTCATCAAGCATTTTCTTGATTTTCTCTATTAAAATTTGTAACTTATCTTTTGAAGTGTCAAATGGGGCACCTAATTTAAAACTAACTCTCATAAAATTTCTTTTTGATATATTTGTAACTGATTGTTCAGTAAATTTAGCATTTGGAATAACGATGACTTCTTGTTGTACTGTTCTTATTTTTGTGCTTCTTAAACCGAGCTCTTCAACCGTTCCTTCTTTAGAATCAACGTTTATAATATCACCCACAGAAAAAGATTTATCAGTTAATACTACGATTCCTCCAAAAAAGTTTTTTATTAAATCCTGGGATGCTAATGCTAATGCTGCACCTCCTATTCCTACACCAGCAAGAATGCTGTTAAGTTGTTCAAAATTAAACTCCACAGCAATAGCAACAACAGCGATGATAACAATTAATGATTTAACTATTTTATTTATAAGTGGAAACACTGTTTTTGCAACTGGCTTATTTGCACTAAGTTCAGAATCTTCAATTCTTGATTCTATATAATTTGAATATGCTGATACTAAATTTAACAAACATCTTGCAATGGAAATAATAATAAACGCTCTATAAACCCTGTATATAAATGAAGAAATTCCTACATTAAAAGGTAATATTGAAAGAGCAAAATAAACTCCTGTATATATTAAAAAATTGCGAAGAGGCTTTTCGATTGAATCAATCATTGTAGAAATTGCTCTAATATTATAATTTTTACATAATCTTTTAATAAAATCAATTAGTATATGCGCTACAAAATTTTTAAATAATAATGCAACAAATAATATTATTAAAGAATAAACTATAGTTGTTAAATTAACTTCACTGATAAAAATAGACATATGTACTCCTAAGTAATATAAAATTTTATCTAATTATATAATAATTTTTAAAAAAATAAAAGAAGTTTGAGTAAACAAACTTCTTTTAAACTTTATTGTCTTTTTAAAGCTTCTACTGGAGGTAGCATCGATGCATTTATTGCTGGATAAATACCAAACAATAAACCAGATAAAAGGGCAACTGTCACTGCAATTTTAACAGAATCAAAACTTACAACAGCAGATAGTCCATAATTTGAAACTATATTTACTGCCCATGCTCCTATTAATATTCCAAAAACGCAACCTATTATACTAACGTAAATAGCTTCTAACATGAATTGTATTAATAAATCGCTTTGTTTTGCACCTAAAGCTCTTCTAACACCAATTTCATTAGTTCTTTCAGAAACAGCAACTAACATTATATTCATAATACCTATACCTCCAACTAATAAAGAAACTGCAGCTATTCCTCCAAGAAGAACTGTCATAATTCTATTAGCTTGATCAGCTTCTTTAACAAGTTTATTTAAACTTGTTATTGTCAAAGGTTCATCGCCTTTTTTAAATATATTTTCCTGTGGTATCTCTGGCTCCGTAGGTTCTTGAGGTTCAGTTGGATTTTCTACTACTGGCTCTTCAATTATTACATCATCTTTTGGTGGTTCTCCACCCGGATCAGGGTTTTCGTTGCCTCCATTATTTTGCCCCGGCACAATAGAATTTCCTATCCCTATTTTTTTCTTGTAAATCCTACCAAGTTGAACCATGGCAAGCTCAGCATCATCTGCATTTTCAGATTTTGCCCAAATTTCTTTTACATTTCTTTCATTGGAAATTTTCAAAGAAGAAGAATATGGAATTACTATTTTATTATCTATTCCATCCCCTTTTCCTTCACCTTTTTCGCTTAAAACACCAATTATTCTATAATTAATTCCATTAATTTTTATAGTTTGCCCAACTGGGCTTCTTCCATTTAACAAAGATTTTGCAACATTAAAACCGAGAACCGCTACAGGAGAGCGCTGTTTAACATGAAGTGATGTAAAAAAATTTCCAGTAGAAACTGCATGATCTTTTATATATGGATAATTTTCATTTACTCCCACTAAATCAACTTCACTTTCATCCCTTCTCCACCTAATAGGTATGCTTGTGTTATAAGTAACTGGTGTAGAATATTTTACGCCCGTTACCCTAATATAAAGAGATTCTGCTTCCTCAATTTCAAAACGCACTGTATCAACATTTGATTTTATAACAATAACATTTTCACCTAAACTTTCAAACTGAGAAACTATAGATTTTCTGGCTCCTTCTCCTATTCCCATTAAGCTTACAACTGCAGCAACACCTATTGCTATGCCAAGAACAGTCAAAAATGTTCTCAATAAATTAGATGCGATACCGTTAAATGCCATTAAAGCAGAAAATTTCAGCCTGACCAGGTGGGTTAATAAATTTCCTTTGTTTTGCATAATTCACCTCACTGATTTTTTGTAGGCAATAAAGAATCATTTTCCGGAACTGTTTGGCTAGGCATTAAATCTTTTGTGCTGCCTGTTACAACTAATTGTCCTTCTTCAAGACCACTTAACACTTCTACTAATATATCATTCATTAAACCAACTTCAATTTCCACTACTTGTAACTCGCCTGCGTCATTTAAAATTTCTACTTTTTGTTTATTATCTTCTTCAAAAACAGCTTCTATAGGAACTAATAAAGTATTTTCTGATTTTCCTGAATCAATAAAACAATTTGTGTTCATACCAGGTCTTAACCCTTCTCTTCCTACTACGCTTATTTGTACGTTGTAAACAGTTTTTCCGTTTTGGTCTGTAAATTGGTTGAGGCTCATAACTTTTCCTTCAAATTCTTCATTTGGAAGAGCATCAACTGTTACTTTAACAGGGGCATCTTGATTAATATATAATACATCAAGGTCTGAAACAGTAGTGTAAATAAACATTTGATCAGTATTGTAAACATCCATTAATTGCAATGACCATTGATCACTTGTTTCAGAAGCCTGAATAGTGTCACCAACTCTATAATTTACATATGATACCATTCCATCTATAGGAGCTTTAACCATTAGCTTAGAGGATAATTCATTAACTTTAGCAACTTTTTTATTAATATCTTCTATTTCATCAAATTTCGTTTTTACTTTATCATATTCTTGATTTATTAAATCTATATCTCGCTGAATTAATTCCGTTACATCGTTGCCTGCAATTCTTACTAATATATCACCTGCTTCTACAAATTCATTTTCGCTTACAGGAACTTCTGTTGCAATGATTGCTGTGCTATCATCAGAAGAATAAATTGTAGTATATACTTTCTTTTCATTTACATATGAATCAACTGTACCGCGGTTAAATAATGTTGTTACAGGATATCCATTA
>JARBUP010000240.1 GCA_029239575.1 Bacillota bacterium | reverse complement strand
ATCCATATCAAAATTAGCCAATTCAAGTTCAAAGAAAAATTCTACACCACCATCTATATTTTTACACCCATAATTTTCTCCATGCATATCCATTATTGCTTTAACTATGGCAAGGCCAAGTCCATAACTTCCCATATTTTTTCTTGATTTATCAGCTCTGTAAAAACTAATAAAAAGACTATCTAAATCTTCATCAGATATAAAATTACCTTCATTAAATATTTTAACTAAGCATTTATTAGTATTATTATTTTTATTTGTAGAAATTATTATTTTTCCATTTAATGATGTATACTTTATAGCATTTTCAAATAAATTTTGAAATACTTGTTCAATCCTATAATAATCAGCAAATACAATAAAGTTATCGGAAATATTTTTGTCAACATTTATGATTTTTGAATTTGTTATAATTTTATTTTTTTGAATTGTATCATTGATTATTTCATTGATACTAAAATTTGATTTTGTAAGTTCAATCATACCGCTTTCTAACTGGGATAATTTTAAAAGTTCTTGAACAAAAACAGACATTTTATCGCCTTCACTTATAATAATGTTTAAATATTCTCTTTTAGTTTTTTCATCAATGTTATTCATATCTAAAAGTGCTTCTGAATAACTCATTATTAAAGTTAGAGGAGTTTTAAAATCATGGGATACATTTGCGATAAATTGTTTTCGCATTTTATCTGTTTTTTCCTGCCTTGTTAAATCATCTTTTAATTTCTCATTAGCAACCATAAGTTGAGAAACAAAATCCTGAAGTTTTTCAGACATATTGTTGATGCTTTTAGATAATAAACCTATTTCATCATTTGTAAGTATATTACATCTGTCCATAAAATCTAAATTAGAAATTTTATCCGCTATTATTTGCAATTGTCTTATTGGTTTTGTAGCTTTGTCAGCTATAAAATAAATTAAAATTGCTCCTATTAATAAAGTAAAAATTGATATATATAATGAATATTTTATTGCCATCATGGATAAGTCTTTAATAAATTTAATTGGTGTTTGTACAATTATATAATTACTGCTATCTATTTTTGATAAAATTGTAATGTTATTGTCAAAATGATTATTTACATCATTTATTATATAATAATTTTTATTTGATAAATCTAAGAAAGCATTATCGCTCCAAAGTCTGTCTATTAAATGAAGTATATCTTTTTCGAATGGGCTTTGAGAAAAATATTTTTGTCTTGAATAATATTCTACTTCACCATTACCGGATGAGGTATCTAAAGAAAATATACATATGGATATATTTTGATTTTCTTGTCTTGTTATTGTAGAAACTAACTGATTTAAATCCTTAGTTTGATATGAAGATTTGATTTCGTCAATTCCACTTTTTAAACTATTAATTTTATCATTAGTATAAAGTTTGTCAAACAATGTAGTTCCAAGTATTAGTGAAAGTATTACATTAAAAATAAGCACGCATAAAATTACCATGAAAAGTTTGTTTTTTAAACTATGCTTTAATTTTATCTTTTTAAAATTTATGTTCATGATACTCCTTATATAATTCATAAAAATAGTTTGCTTTTTAATATCAATATTATAGCATAACTGTGTTAAAACTGTGAAAAAAATAAAAGAAGACAAATAATTTTGTTATTTGTCTTCTTGGATAATATATTAAACTTATATTTTCAATAACTATAGGATCCTTCGCTTTTACTCAGGATGACAAAATTAATTATTCTAAACCAAATCTTTTAAGATTAGGTGAAATTATTAATTCTGCTTCAGTTGCTGCTTGAACTTCTTCAACAGTTGCTTCTGGTCCTAATTCTTCAAGAACTAAACCATTTTGTGTAACTCTAATAACTGCCATTTCTGTAACTATTAAATTAACTTGTTCTTTTGCTGTTAAAGGCAATGTACATTGTTTTAATATTTTTGGTGCACCTTTTTGAGTATGAACCATTGCAACTATAACTACATTAGCACCAACAACTAAGTCCATAGCTCCGCCCATTCCTGGAACCATTTTTCCTGGTATTTTCCAATTAGCTAAACTTCCTTTTTCATCAACTTCCATGGCTCCAAGAACTGTTGCATCAACATGTCCCCCACGTATTATACCAAATGATGTAGCTGAATCAAAATACATACCACCAGGTTGTATTGATGAAGGCATACCGCCTGCATTTACTAGTTCCCAATCTTCATTTCCTTTTTCAGGAGCTGGGCCAAGACCTAAAAATCCATTTTCTGATTGGAATGTAACATCCATACCTTCAGGTATATAATTAGCTACCATTGTAGGAAGTCCAATACCTAAATTTACAACATCACCATCATGTAACAATTCTGCAACTCTTTTTGCAATAACTATTTTAGAATCCATTACTTGCCACCTCCAACAATATAGTCAACAAATATTCCTGAACTCATTACTTGATCTGGATCGATTTCACCAATTTCAACTATTTTGTCCGCTTGAACTATTACTAAATCAGCTGCCATAGCCATTATAGGATTGAAGTTTTTAGTTGTTTTACTAAAAATCATATTTCCTTTTTTATCTACTATAGAAGCTTTTATTATAGCAACATCCGCTCTTAAAGGAAGTTCCAACAAATATTCTTTACCATCAATAACTTTTTTTTCTTTTCCGTTTTCAACTTCAGTTCCAACGCCAGTAGGTGTTAAGAAACCTCCAAGTCCATATCCGCCGCATCTAACTTTTTCAGCAAGAGTGCCTTGTGGTGTAAGTATAACTTCTGTTTCTCCTGAATTCATTTGGTTAGCTGTTTCTGGATTTGTTCCAACGTGAGAAACAATCATTTTTTTAAATTGTTTATTAACAACCATTTTGCCAACGCCTTTTTCAGGGAATCCTGTATCATTACATATAAGTGTTAAATTTTTAACATTTGATTTTACTAAAGCGTCAATTAGATCTTCAGGAGTACCATTGGCAAGAAATCCACCAACCATAATAGTCATTCCTTCTTTAACTTTATCAACAGCTTCTTCAATAGATACAATTTTATTTATCATGATAAGTCTGCCTTTCATATTTAATTTATTTTATTTATAAGAAGTTCTCGATTTATTATTATTTAAGGACGGACCCTTTTTATTAGGGTCTATCTTTTGGGCTTTAGGGTCCGTCCACTTTTGATTTTTTTATATTATCTTTGAACTAAAACAGCAGTACCCATACCGCCACCTATACATAATGTTGCAAGGCCTTTTTTAGAATCTCTTTTTTTCATTTCATATAATAATGTAGTTAATATTCTTGCTCCTGATGCTCCTATTGGATGTCCTAGTGCTATAGCGCCACCATTAACATTTACAATTTCAGGATTGAATTTTAATTCTCTTGCAACAGCTAATGCTTGAGCTGCAAATGCTTCATTTGCTTCTATTAAATCTAAATCATCAACAGTCCAGTTAGCTTTTTCCAATGCTTTTCTAACTGCAGGTACAGGTCCAACGCCCATTATTTTAGGGTCAACACCTGCTGTGCCGTATCCAGTTATTTCTGCTAAATATTCTATTCCGAGTTCATCAGCTTTATCTTTGCTCATAATAATTAATGCAGCACCGCCGTCATTAATACCGGATGCATTAGCAGCTGTAACAGAACCTTCTTTTGTAAATGCAGGTTTTAATTTAGACATTTTATCATAAGTTGAACCATGTCTTGGATACTCATCAGTATCAATAACTATTGGCTCTCCTTTTTTTTGTGGAATAATTATTGGAACTATTTCATCAGTAAATTTTCCTGATTTTTGAGCAGCTTCTGCTTTATTTTGGCTTTCAACTGCTAATTTATCTTGGTCTTCCCTTGATATTCCATATTGCTCAGCAACATTTTCTGCAGTTACTCCCATGTGGTAATCATTATAAATATCCCATAAACCGTCATTTACCATTGAGTCTACGATTTTACCATCATTCATTCTTTGTCCCCATCTACCACTAGGCATTAAATATGGAGCATTAGTCATGCTTTCACATCCGCCACAAAGAATTATTTCATCATCACCGCTTGCTATTAATTGTGCTGCCATGCTAACAGATCTTAAACCTGATCCACATACTATGTTAATAGTTAAAGCAGGTATTTCATTTGGTATTCCTGCTCCTAAAGATACTTGTCTTGCTACGTTCTGACCTAAACCAGCTCCTAAAACATTACCAAATAATACTTCATCAATCATAGATGGCTCTATCTTTGCTCTTTTAATTGCTTCTTTTGCTGCAGTTACACCAAGGTCTACTGCAGATAAAGATTTTAATGCTCCTCCAAATGAACCTATTGGAGTTCTAGCTGCTGATGCAATTACTACTTTTCTCATTTTTAAAATCCTCCTCATAATTCTTTATATGCAATAACTATAGCAATTTTCGTGCCAACAAGTTATTAGCTTTTTGTGATTGGTTTTTCAACACTTTAAATTTAACATATATTTATAGCTGTAATATCATATGCATAATTGCATATGATACTTATTTTATTATTGCAACATTGCATACTTTTTTATAATTAATATTTAATACATTATAGTTATTGCCTAAAAAATAAATAATGTCATTAGATGAACATATAAGCAAACAACCTAAAAATGTTGAAATTATAAGATTAAGCGCTACCTTGTAGCGTGACAAACCAGAGAAACTTAACTTTGGGATTGTAA
>JARBUP010000239.1 GCA_029239575.1 Bacillota bacterium | reverse complement strand
TAATAATTAAATTTATTTTCCATATTAATTTACAAAAGGATTACCTAATTTTTCAGAACCAATTGTTGTTGGATTATTGTGTCCTGGGTAAATTATTGTGTCATCATCGTATTTAAATATTTTATTAGTAATTGAATCAATAATTTCGTCAAATGAACCACCTGTAAAATCTGTTCTACCTATTGATTTATTAAAAAGCGTATCGCCAGTCAACATTATATTTTCTACTTTAATGCATATTCCTCCAACTGTGTGTCCAGGAGTATGTATTATGTCAAATTTTAAATCTCCAAGTTCAATTGTATCTCCGTCTTTTAATAAAACATCTGGTTTTATAGATAACTCTTTTCTAAACAAAATTTTAGAATAATTTTCATCAGAATCTGAAAGAGCTTTTGCATCATATTCGTGAATATATACTTTTGTATTATATTTTTCAACTAATTCATTTACTGCACCTATGTGGTCCCCATGTGCATGAGTTAAAATTATTATTTTAGGATTTAAGCCTAATTCAATAATTTTTTCATCTATTCTTTTAAATTCAGCACCTGGATCTATAATAGCTGCTTCTTTAGTTTCTTCCGACCCTACTATATAACAATTTGCATAATATGAGCCCACTGCCATTGCTTCAAAAATCATAATTCCTCCATAGAATATAAAAATATAAATTACAAATTAAAATGTTTTTTTACTATCCAATAATATAGTAACTGGTCCATCGTTTAAAAGTTCCACTTGCATGTCCGCACCGAACTCGCCTACTTCAGTTTTTATACCTGACTCTTTAATTTTTTCAATAAATTTTTCATAAAGAGGTATAGCTTTGGAAGGGTCGGCTGCTGTTATAAAGCTTGGACGCCTTCCCTTCCTTGCATCACCATATAATGTAAACTGGGAAATAACTAAAATACTTCCTTCAACATCAATTAAACTTTTATTCATTTTTCCATCTTCATCTTCAAATATTCTTAAATTTATAGTTTTATCACACATATAATCTAAATCTTTTACTTCATCATTTTCTTCTATACCTAATAAGAGCATAATGCCTTTGTCTATTTGTCCTATTATTTTTTCATCCACCGATACTTTTGCATATTTTACTCTTTGTACAACTGCTCTCATATTTCACCTACTTATTTCTTGTTTCTATAAACTTCTAATACACCATTAAGTTTTTTTATTTTTTTTATTAAATCTTCAATTTGTTTAGTTTCATTAATTTCAAAACCTATATCGAGTATTGCTATTTTTTCTTTTGTAATTCTTAAATTAAGTGATACTGCATTTAATTTAACTTCACCGTAAAGTGATGTAATATCCTGCAACAATCTTGGTCTATCCAAAGCTTTGATTTGTAGTTCAGAAATAAATGTAGCTTGTTTTCCACCATCCCATTCTACTTCAATAAATCTTTGATCAGCACTATCATTTAAATCATGAATGTTAGTGCAATCAGCTCTGTGAACGGACACTCCTCTTCCTCTTGTAATATAACCAACTATAGCATCTCCTGGAACAGGGTTGCAACATTTAGAAAATCGTATTTTAATATTATCGACTCCCTTTATAACAACTCCTGATTCATGTTTTTCGGCTTTTGCTAATGGTTTATCAAATATACTCTTATGAGGATTTTTTTGAAGATTATCGATTTTATCAAGTTCAATTTTATCTTTATTTTTTTCAAGATATATTTGTTTTAAACGACTAACAACTTGATTATCAGTCATTCCACCATTACCGACTGCAGCATATAAATTATTTACTGTAAACATATTATATTTATCTGCAACTATTTTAAGCCAATCTTCTTTCATCAAATCTGAAGGAACTAAATTTTGCTTTTTAATTTCTCTTTCGATTTGTTCCTTGCCTTTTTCAACATTAAAATCTTTATCTTTATCCTTGAAAAATTTTCGTATTTTAGATTTTGCCTGGCTTGATGCAACAAATTTGAGCCAGTCTTTACTTGGTCCTATACTTGATTGCGATGTTAATATTTCAATTTGGTTACCTGTTTTTAACTTTGTATCAAGAGGAACTATTCTACCATTGACTTTAGCTCCAACACATTTATTTCCTATAGCAGAGTGGACTCTATATGCAAAATCTACAGGTGTGGAGTTTGAAGGTAAATTTACAACTTCGCCATTTGGAGTGAAAACAAAAACCTCATCAACATAAAGATCTATTTTTAATGACTCCATAAATTCTTGAGGATCATTTGTTTCTTGCTGCCACTCAAGCATTTGTCTTAACCAATTTAATTTTTCGTCAAAATTAGTTTGTTCATCAATTCCTTCTTTGTATTTCCAGTGCGCTGCAATACCATATTCAGCAGTTCTGTGCATTTCTAATGTACGTATTTGTATTTCAAAAGGTTCTCCGTCCGGTCCTATTACAGTTGTATGTAAAGATTGGTACATATTGGGCTTTGGCATTGCTATATAATCTTTAAAACGACCTGGAATTGGCTTCCAAAGAGTATGAACAGTTCCTAAAGCTCCATAACAGTCTTTAATATCGTCAACTATAATCCTTACAGCAATTAAATCATATATTTGTTCAAAAGATTTATTTTTAAAATACATTTTTTTATAAATGCTGTATAAACTTTTTGGTCTTCCTGTAATATCAGCTTTAACATTTGCTTCACTTAATTTTTCATGAATATTTGCTATAATTTTTTTAATATATTCTTTTCGTTTTTCATTTTTTTCTGTTACCCTAATACTTAAATCATTATAACCTTCTGGATCTATATATTGTAAGCTTAAATCTTCTAATTCCCATTTAATAGATGCAATACCAAGTCGGTTGGCAATAGGAGCATATATTTCTATAGTTTCTAAAGCTTTTTGCTTTTGCTTTTCTGGAGACATATATTGAAGAGTTCTGATATTATGAAGGCGGTCTGCAAGCTTAATAATTACAACTCTAATATCCTTGGACATGGCTATAATCATTTTTCTTAGGGATTCTGCCTGACGTTCTTCTTTATTTCTGTATTTAACTTTGCTAAGTTTTGTCACCCCATCGACCATATTAGCAATTTCTTCACCAAATTCTTTTTTAATATCGTCGTAAGTTATACCCGTATCTTCAACTACATCATGCAAAAGACCTGCTGCAATTGTTGCAACGTCAACATGCAAATCAGCTAAAATAATGGCAACATTATAAGGGTGAATAAAATATCTTTCACCCGAAAGTCTTACCTGTGCACTTGTATGTGCAGATTCAGCATAATTATATGCTTTAATTACAACACCTATATCTGCATTAGGATTATATGATGCAATTTGATTTATTATATTTTCTAACATAGCTTCACCACTGTCTAAAAAATCGAGAATCTGTATACCGTCTTAATAGATTAATATATTAATATTTTATAATAGATTCAACTTTGTATTTTGAAAGTTTATTTCTACCTTTCAATTCATCAAGTTCAATTAAAAAACCAAGACCCACAACTTCTCCGCCTAATTGTTCAACAAGTTTGCAAGCTGTTTCCATAGTTCCACCAGTCGCAAGTAAATCATCAATTATTAAAACTTTTTGACCCTTTTGTATTGAATCTTTGTGAATTTCTAATGAATCAGAGCCATATTCTAAAGCATATTCAGATTTAATAGTTTCAGCTGGAAGTTTTCCTGGTTTTCTAACAGGTACAAAACCAGCACCAATTAAATATGCAATAGGCGTTGCAAAAATAAAACCTCTTGATTCAGGCCCTATAACTAAATCTACTTTTTCATTTTTAAATCTATCAACTAATTGATCTATGCAATTTTTTAAACCATCTGCATCTTTTAATAAAGTTGTTATATCTTTAAAGCTAATTCCTTCAGAAGGAAAATTCTCAACTACACGAACTTTTTCTTTTAAATCCATAATTCCTCCGAACCATTTTATATATTTAAATATTATGATTGTTATATTTTACATTTTTACCTTTTTATATACAAAATATCATTTTTTAAAACATATTGTAGATTATCATCTTTTTTTAATGTACAAATTATTTCTTCAGCAGTAATTTTTACATTGTATTGCCTATTTAATTTTTCAGTAAACATAAATAAATCTGTTTTAATAATTTTAGATTTTGATTTGTTAATTAAAGATTTTATTATTTTAGATTTTTGTTCATCTACTTCAAAATTTAAGTTTTCTTCTTTTTCTTCAACTTCAGATAAAATAAGCTGTAAATTTTTGCATCCTCTAAATTCATTATCACTAATAGAAACTATATAGGATGATGGTTTTGTTAAAATTTTATCTAAAAGATATATTTTACCAAATCCTATTACAGGCATATCGCTTTTCGAATCTGCTAATCTAAAACTTAAATGGTCCGAATTTTTTCCAACTCTTTTTAAATCTTTTATTCTTACGTTTTTAAGAGCAAAAATAGGTTTTGGATTGCCATGACCATATGGTTCAAATTTATTTATTTCATCGTATAATCTATAAGTAATATCTTTTATTTCAATAAATGAATCTACTTTTATTTCTTTAAATAAAAATTCTTCATCACGAATTATATTATCAATATATTTATTAAGTTCATTGGCAAAAGCACTAATATTTTCAGCTAATAAAGTTAATCCTGCCGCAAGTTTATGACCGCCATATTTTACTAAATATTTATCAATATATTTAAAAGCT
>JARBUP010000238.1 GCA_029239575.1 Bacillota bacterium | reverse complement strand
TGTCAAAATGACATTAAATTATGTACCATTCATAATATTTAATATTTTCCCACTTTTAAAATTCATTGTCTATTAAATTAATTTTATTTATTATAGTATACCATAATTTCCTTTCGGAACAAGTAATCAATTATAATTACTTATTGCTCAACCCATAGAGATTTAAATAAAAATTACTTCCCAATGATATTTTATCCAATATTTTAAAACTGTTATTGCTTAATAAATCATCAACATCATTTTCAGAAATCCTATGGTCAACTGGTGGTCCCATAGGTGTGACTTTTTTATGAAATTCAATTATGGCAAGCTTTCCATCATTTTTTAATATTCTTATGAATTCTTTTATTATTTCTTCTTTATTTTCAATTTCGTGCAATACGGTTGCCATTAAAATCATATCACAACTTTCATTTTCTAATGGTAAAACATCAGAATTAACTTTGATTGGCAAAACATTTTTAACTTTGTAATTTTCAACCCTATTGTTTAATAATTCAATCATACCATCGGATATATCGATGGCATAAATATTACCACTGCTTATTTTTGATGCTGCAAATGAAAACACTCCTGTCCCTGCACCAAAATCACATAAAATCATGTTATCTTTAAATCCTATTTTTTTTAAAGTTTCCTCAGGTTTTAATTCATCCAATCTTATTTTGTTTTCAAGTTTATTAATCATCATACCCTCTTTTATATTTATTATATTTAATTTTAATATACCATTATTTTCAAATAAATAAAATATGAATTCGTTAATTTAAAATAAATAAAAAAATTTTCTATATAGTTTGCTTTTGTTAATTTAATTTGTTATCATGTGCTTGTAGCAAAGTTAAAATGTTGTTTTGCTATTGTTAAATATTTTATTTAAACTTAAGTTATTAGGAGGAACAATGGATAATTACAATAATTTACTACTTATGAAAAAAGATATGGAAACAGGTTTTCTTATTGAAGAAATTGGCTCATATAAAATAAACAACCACATTGAATATATAGATAAGATATTTCTATTTGAAGAAGATGGTAAATCATTTATTTACTTAAGAATTACTACTAATGAAATTAATGAAGATTGGAAATACTACGGAATTTTCGACTTATATAATAATGAAGTTTTTTCAGAAAAAATATGTGATATCGAAGAGTATAATGAAGATTATAATCCTAAATGGATTTTGAAAATCCAATATTCAAATAATTATGAGGAAATGGAAAATGTGTTAAATGAAATTTTAACCATTCATGCAGCTGAATTAGAACGCATAATTCCATTAATTCATGAAGAAGACTATACAGAATAATTAATTAATTTAACGCCAACTAATAATGGTTGGCGTTATTTTATTGAAAATCACGATTATATTTTTTTATTTTCTTTATTCATCATTTTACTCTTAAATTTATAGCTCGTTAAAATCTTTTTTCATATTTGCAATTATGGTTTCTTCATATATAGAACGTATTATGAAAGTTGAAATGACTTTAGCTCCCTTTTCAATAGCCCATTTGGGTTTTTCTGTCAGCATGCACGCTGCAAATTCTTTGGTGTGAGCAGCCACCGGGGTATCAGATATAGCTATTACTGGATGAAATGCAGGGCATTTGTAGCTTAAATTCCCTATGTCCGATGAGCCCAATGGTGTAATAGGGCCATTATCCACCTTCACGCCAAGTTCTTCATAAATTAATTCAATAAGCTCATCCGTATGAGGTGTCTGTTTCAAATCAGCATGCGCTTTTAAAGTAGTTGTTATTTTAACAGTGGTTTGAGTTGCCTTTGCACATCCTTCTGCCGCATCTTGAGCCATTTTTACAACCTCATCCAAATAATCCTTTTTCTTGTATCTGAACCAATACTCACAAGAAGCATAATCAGGAATTACATTTGCTGCAGAACCTCCGTTCATTATCCTGCCATGAACTCTTGTTTCATCTCTTAGCTGTTGGCGCATCATATCAAGTGCATGAATAAACAAAGTCATTCCATTAACAGCATTTTTGCCGCTCCATGGCGAAGCCGCAGCATGAGCAGGGCTGCCGAAAAACTCAAAATTATAAGCATCAAGAGCGATAAATTTTGAACATGGCTGATTTTTATCCGACATATGAATCATTATTACATAACTGAAATCATCAAAAAATCCTGAATTAGCCATATCTGTTTTGGAACCGTCATATTCTTCTCCTGGAGTTCCTATCAAATAAATATTTCCCTTTAAATGTTCTTTGTTTTTGTATAATCCAAGTGCAGCCAAGAAACTCAATGCTCCACTGGCACTATGACCACATGCGTGACCTATCTCAGGCAGGGCGTCATACTCTGCAAGAATACCTATTTTAATATCTGAATTTGCATCTTCATTAATAATAGCTTTAAAAGATGTTTCTATCCCTAAAAATTTTTCTTCTACCTTTATACCTTCTTTGTTAAGCATTTCTATATATTTTTGATAAGCAAGGAATTCTTGATGTGGAAGTTCCGGATTATTAAAAATATATTCATTTAAATCAAACGACTTGTTTAATTCGCTGTCGACAGATTGATTAACCAAATTCTCAATTACTTTATATTGCATTTAATAAGCTCCTTTTGTTTCGTTTTCTTCAATTAAAACCACAATTAATTGATATATTATGATTGACCTAAACAATTTCTATTTTTTCAAAAATATCAATGGCATAATTAAAGCATAGTTTATAATCATTAGCAATACTTTTAAGACGATATAATTCTTAATTTTCTAATCTAATAATTTTTTTCTGAATTGTGCAATGAACTGTCATTTATTGTTTATAAAATATCGCTTATAATATCTATTATAACAAAATGATTAAAATTTTAAAAATAGCTCTATATATCTTCATTGTGCATTAGGTACTGGTAAGGCAAGTAAATAAAACAGTATTTTAACATAATAAAAAAATGCTCCTTAAATGTTGCAATTTTGCTGTCACTAATAGGAGCATTTTCAATTTAATTTTCAAAGTATTCTTTCATCCATCAAAACTTGTTCAAAAGCCATTACAACTGATTCATCATAATATTTTCCAATGCAATTTTTTAAATCTTCCAAAGCTGTTTTTGGGTCCATTGCTTTTCTATATGCTCTGTCCGAAGTCATGGCGTCATAGGAATCGGCAACAGCTATAATTTTTGCTTCAATACGAATTTCATCCTTATTTAATCCATTAGGATATCCGGAACCATCCAATCTCTCATGGTGTTGTTTTACAATGCTTGAAATATCATCAATAAATTTCCCGGACAAAAGCTCAGAACTGTATGTACTGTGATTTTTAATATAATTAAACTCATTTTCACTGAGGCTTGATGTCTTATTTAATATTTCGTCAGGTATAAAGCATTTTCCTATATCATGAAACAAAGAAGCTAATGCTAAAGCATAATTAATTTCAGTGGAAAGGCCAAGTTTGCTGGCTATTTTTACCGAATAATCCTGTACTCTGTTTCCATGTTTATGGGTATAAATATCCTTGTCTTCTGACTTTTTCAAAAGGCTGCTTAATTCATCAGTATATGTATACAACAAATTATAAACAGGTTTGGATGTTACATATAACATTTTTGTATTTGTAATTGTTCTAAATGGTACGGTGTCTTGAATTCCTTGAACATAAAAATAATCACCTTTGTACAATTTTATGGATTTATCACCATCTTCAATTAAAATCGAACCTTCTATAATGTAGTAAAACTCCATTAAATCCGGAGTATTTCCAGGTGTAATACTGTTTGGTCTTTCAGCTGAAAACTCATATAACATTATTTCAAAATCATCTTTTCTTGCAAGAAGACTCAGTATAGAAGTACCTCTTACTTGATCAATATATTTTTCATCCTTGCAAATAATTAAACCTTCCATTAACTACCCCCGATATGGATATATTTTCCAATATCCTGTATATTAATATAAGGAGAGAAACAATTCCCTCCTTATATAGCTTTAATTATATTGTTTTATTTTTATCTAAATTTTTTATCTTAATGTGCATAGCATGGATCTACATAAATTGTTCTGTCAGCAATTTGCACTTCAATATACTTGCGTTCTATTTCGATTCCAACTTCTGCTGCCTTATCAATTAATTTGTCTACTTTTTTTTCTGTTTTACTGATCAATTCATCACATATTTTATCAATTGAATCATTCAAAGATTCTTGTTTTTGAATATTTTGTGATGACCGAATCACTTCTTTGTCTGCTTTTTCTTGAGCCTTCTCAATGGATTTATAAACGTAATCGTTAGTTTTGTCAATTTCATTCATAATTCCTTCATTAATATTATCCGATATTTCCGCTGCAAATGCAACAGGTGCTGATAATGCAAAAACGCAAGTCATAACAAAAATAAGGGAAATTGATTTTTTAATGCTTTTATACATTTTTATCCTCCGTTATTCTTCAACCTGTCATAATTCAATTTGAACAGAAATAGAAAACCCCTCTTCGGTAGCTGGCTGCCATGTTAAAGGCCCTATAGCTTTGCGTCACTAACTTTCATTAGCTTTGCCATTATCGGTTGAAGTTATTTTAATTAAATATTAACATAATTTTACAAAATGTCAATACTTTCATGAAAACTTTTTCTTATTAACAATAATATTTTTAATATAATAATTCTTTTCTTTATAATTTAGTTTATGAATAGATTTATTTTTAAAA
>JARBUP010000018.1 GCA_029239575.1 Bacillota bacterium | reverse complement strand
TAGCTGTCAATACTTTTTGTCGAGTCGTGTTGGAAACTGGATAATTTACATTATTAAGTATTCTGGACACAGTAGCAGTTGAAACGCCAGCGAGCTTTGCTACATCAACTATTGAAACATTATCATTATTCATATAAATCCTCTCTGTAAAAATGGAATGTAAATAAAATAGAAAATTATTATATATATATAATATAAAACGTTTACTGAAAAGTCAATATTTTAAAAACGAAATTCTTTTTTATTTTTTTAAAATTATAGTTCAAAAAATAAAACTATTGAAAAATAAACGAAAATAACATTAAAGAAAAAATAATAAAATTTTTATAAAAAAATATTGACAAAAGAAAACGTATTTTATATAATGTAATTACAGTAAACGTTTACTATTTCTAATAATAAAATTTATTTAGATTTAATATATATTTATAGTAAATGGAAAACTTAAAAAAAATAATATAAAAAATAATTGGAGGTAATTAGCATGGCAAAAGAATGGAGTGGAATTTTTCCAGCAGTAATGGTTCCTTTAAAAGAGGATTATTCAGTTAATGAACAAGAGTTCAAAAATTATCTTGATTGGTTGCTTACATTTAGTGATAAGGGGATATCTGGCTTTGTAACAAATGGACATACTGGAGAAATTTCCGGATGGGATCCAAAACAAAGAGCTTACATTACAAAACTTGCTGCTGATCATGTAAAAGGGAAAGTTAAAATTATTTCAGGTATTTCTGCTGAAGGTACTGTTGAGGCAATTGAGCATGCTAAGGCAGCACAAGAAGCTGGAGCAGACGGAATATTGTTAATGCCACCACATATCTGGTTAAGATTTGGTATGAAACCAGAATCAGCACTTAAATATTTCCAAGATATCGCAGCGGCAATCGATATCAAAATTATAATACATCTTTATCCATCAAACACACCAGCATTTTATCCAATTGATTTATTATTAGAAATGGCAAAAATTCCAAATGTAGTAAGTATAAAATGCGGTCACAGAAACATGCCTATATATGAGCAAGCTATCAGGATTTTACAGGAACAAGCACCTGAAATCTGTTTATATACTTGTCATGATGAGAATCTTTTGTCTACAATGATTCAAGGAGTTGATGGTGCTCTTATTGGTTTCTCAGGATGTGTGCCAGAATTAATCACTGCTTTATGGAAAGCAGTTCAAGATAAAAATTTAGCAGAAGCTTTAGAAATTAATAAAAAATTAGCTGCTGCTTCAAGTGCAATTTATGGAGTTGGACAGCCAAGTGGTGAAGCTCATGCTCGTATGAAGGAATTTTTATACAAGCGTAAAGCTTTCTCCAACCCATTAATGAGATTACCAGTTCTTCCTCTAAATCAAGAAGAAAAAGATAAAGTAGTAAAAGCATTAGAAATTTCAGGAGTTGATTTGATTAATTTAGTTTAATATAATAAAATTAGGTATGCGTCCTTTCATTATTGATTGGCGCATACTTTATAAAATTTTTATATTTTTGTGTTTAAATTATAAGGAGGATTTAAAATGGGTAGAAGAAAAATTTTTTTAACTATTAGTTTAATTATAGCAATACTTGCAAGTGTTTCAGGTTGCGCAAAGAATACTTCAGAACAGTCCAATGAGACCTCTCAGAAAACACCAAAATTTCTCACTATAGGTACTGCAAATACAGGTGGGGCTTACTATCCTATAGGAATTGCAATGGCAGATTTACTCACAAATAATCTGAAGATTTCGACTACAGCTCAAACTACAGGTGGTGCTGTAGAAAATAATACTTTGGTAGGCTCTGGAAAAGTTGATTTAGCATTAACTCAGGGTTCTATGGCTTATCAAGCAGTTAATGGAAATGCTCCATACGATAAAAAAATAGAAAATATATCATTAATGTTTTCTGGGTTATCAAAAGGAGTTTTTCAGATAATAGTAAATGAAAATTCATCAATTAAGACTATTCAGGATTTAAAAGGTAAAAAAGTTGTACTTGGACCTCCAGGTGGAGGCGCGATTCCTATGACCACTGATGTATTCAGTGTTTTGGGAATTACAATGGATGATATAGAACCAGTTTATGTAAGTTATGATGATGGTACAGATGGTCTGACAGATGGTAACTATGATGCTGTTGTAGTACAGTCAGCAGTTCCATCTTCATCAATAGTTCAACTTACAGCAGCAAAAAAACCTGTGAGACTTATTGGTCTTGATGACGAAACAATAAAGAAAGTAACAGAAAAATTCCCTTACTATGCACAAGTGGATATTACGAAGGATGTATATGGCCTTACAGAAGATACTAATACAGTGTTTGTGTCTAACTGCGTTGTAGTGAGCAATAATTTGAGCGATGAATTGGTATATAATATGACTAAGCTGTTTTTTGAAAACGTAGATCGTATTGCAGCATCACATCCTTCTGCTAAATCACTGACTTTAGAAGGAGCAGTTGAAACACTTCCAATACCATTACATCCAGGAGCTCTTAAATATTTTGAGGAAATGGGGGTAAAATAATCTGTGAACAGCAAATTGAAAATTGACTCAAAATTTCTGATTAATTTAATGTGCTTTAGCTGTTCGGCAATATTTATTTACACTGCTGCCTTTGGTATGTTTTCAGTAACAACTCAAAGAGCATTAATGTTATTGTTACTTGGTCCTGTTGTTTTTTTAAGTTATGCTTCTGAAGAAAAGGATGATACTTTAGAGGTGAAGCCTCTTAACTTATTCAATACTTTAATGGCCTTAGCGCTTGTAGTGGCCAATGTCTATGTTATCATGACATGGAAAGATAAAATATTGATGACAGGCGAGAGTACTTTAATTGATTTGGTTATAGGAACGATTCTCATAATAGTAATCCTGGAAGCAACAAGGCAGTCTACAGGTCTATTTTTAGCTGCAACTGCTGTAATTTGTATTATATATGCAATGTTTGGTCCGTACATGCCTGGATTTATAGCTCACCGAGGTGAAACATGGGAAAGAATCGTCAACTATCTGCTAACATCTCCAGATGGTATATACGGTACGCCATTGGGAATTGCTGCTTCGTACGTAATAATCTTTGTAATATTTGGAGCTATGCTTGAAGTTTATGGCGGTGGTCAGTTATTTATTGACGTAGCTTATTCAGCAGCAGGCAGATTTAGGGGAGGCCCTGGAAAGGCTGCAATAGTTGCAAGTGCATTAATGGGAATGATAAGCGGGGCACCAGCTGCAAATGTTTCAACAGTAGGTACTTTTACTATTCCTTTAATGAAAAAAGTTGGATATGATCCTGATGTCGCAGCAGCCAGTGTTTCTGTTGCCGCAACTGGTGGTATGTTTACTCCACCAATTATGGGTGCAGGAGCATTTATAATGGCAGAATATCTCGGAGTGCCATACTTGAATGTATGTATTGCTGCTATAGTTCCATGCGTACTTTATTATCTTGCCTTGTTCTTACTTGTTGATGCACAGGCAGTAAAAAGTGGATTGGTAGGTTTGCCTGCCAGTGAACTTCCTGATGTTAAAAAGGCATTGAAAGAAAGAGGACAATTAGGACTTCCTATAATATTCTTATTTGCTGCTATAATAATTGGATGGAGTCCTGTAAAGGCTGCATTCTGGGCTATTGTACTAACAATTATGATAGGATCACTTAAAAAAGATACAAGACCAAAGTTTAAGGACGTTTTAGTAGCATTGACAAAGGCATCAAGGTCAGTTGTACCTATAGTAGTTACTTGTGCCGCTGCAGGCATAATTACAGGGGTATTTTCAATTACAGGAATTGGAGCTAAACTTTCATATTCTTTAGGTTTCTAACTGGTGTAAACGGTGGTGCACTTATAGCTGGAGTTATAGCGGGAATTATTGCACTGCTTCTTGGTGCACCATTGCCTCCAACAGCAGTATATTTGGTTATGGTACCAACAATTATTCCAGCTATTATTAATATAGGAATTAATCCAGTTGCGGCACATATGTTTGTTTTCATATATGCAGCTGTAGGAGCATTGACACCTCCAGTGGCTATTACAGCATATACTGCTGCAGCAATAGCCAATTCTGATCCAAACAAGACATCATGGCTTGCATGTAGATATGGTGCTGTAGCTTATTTGGTACCATTTGCGTTTTTGATTGCTCCTTCTATACTGTTTATAGGAACTTGGCAGACAATTGCAATAGCTATAGCTTCATCAGTAATAGGCGTATTTTGTTTAACAATTGCAATAGAGGGATATTTCCTGATGAATTGGACTAAAATAGCAAGAATTTTGATATTGCCTGCTGCAGTACTATTCCTTGCACCAGGTTATAAATTTAATCTGGTTGGTCTGGTAATACTTGGTGTAGCATATTTGGTAAATAAAATTATAGTAAAAAAAAGATTGTTGAAGCGGTTTGAGAATGCTTTTCCTAATGAAGATGTAAGTAATTAAGATAAACACTCCTTAAAGTAGGCTTCTACCCAAAATAGATTTGGTATTTATCAATTGTTAGGTGGGGAAAATCCTAAAATTGAATAAAGTAAAAAAACTATCTCTTTATAGATTACATAGCTTGAGATAGTTTTTTATAATTTTTTAAGGAGAATTAATTTATGGATTACTATAAATTTAAAAATAATAATAATTCATATGAACAGAAAGCTATCGAATTATTAAAAAGCTTAATTAAAATAAAAAGTGACTTTTTTCAAGAAGAGGATTGGATGTAAAATTTCATAATTATGAAGAAATGAAGATTACAGGATTTAAAGGAATAAATTTAATAGGTTATTTAGAAGGCTCTGAAAAAGGACCAGTAATACTTTTAAATTGTCATCTTGATACTGTGAAAGAGTGCGCAGGCTGGTCAAAAGATCCATATAATCCTACAATAGAAAATGGCAGACTATATGGTCTGGGAGCACTTGATATGAAATCTGGCTGTGCTGCTTTATTAGAACAAAAGAGAATGGGTTTAGATCCTGTCTTTGTTCCTGAAAGATGCGGAATTAAAAATGCTGAGATTTGGCACAGTATAACTGAAAAGAATTATCCTGAACAATTGACTGCACTTAAGGAAGCAGAAAAGAATGGAAATAAAGTAAAAACAAAGGCTTAAGTCAAAAGCAAAGGGCATGCGTCCTTTGCTTTTTTACTTTCCTTGCATTTTTTATTTCAATCTGTTAAGGCATCTATTAATCCACTCTATATAAGATTGTTCCCTCAATATAGCTCCTTCAAGGACCATATAGTCACCAAATTCAGGTGAAATTACATCGGGGATAGTACGATCGTATTCATTCATAACATCATTTAGAAATTGTAATTTTTTATTTCTCTTTATTAGTTGGTCTTCAAATTGCAAAATTATTTCTTCTTTATTTAAAATTTCTGAAAAGTACATACGTAGTTTAAATTTATCTTTTGGTGTAGGATCTAAATCTTCGACTTGTAATAACCATTTTTTTAAACTTTCTTTTCCCTTTTCAGTAATAGTATAAAGTTTTTTTTCTAAACTTTCTCCAGCTATAATTACTTCAAAATTTATTAAACCCTCGTCTACTAGTTTCTTTAACTCAGGATATATCTGACTATGCTTTGCATACCAAAAGTTTGCAAGTTCTTTGTTAAATTCTTTTGTTATGTCGTAACCTGTTATAGGATTTCTATTTACTAATCCTAGTATTGCATATTTTAAAGTTCTCAAAACTTCACCTCGTATTTTTAAATTACAACTATAATAACACTAAATAAAAAAAAATAAAAGTAATTTATTAAATCAAACATGTAAATATTGACATGTTATAATTTGCATCGTATAATTAATTAGCACAAAAAAATAATTAAGGAGAATTATATGATTAATTATGCGAATTTGTTTCAATCAATAAAAATAGGAAATGTTGAAATTAAAAACAGATTTGCTCTTGCACCTATGGGCCCACTAGGGCTAGCAGACGCGGAGGGCGGATTTAATCAACGTGGTATAGATTATTATACAGAACGTGCTAAAGGTGGAACGGGATTAATATTTACTGGTGTTACGTTTGTTGATAATGTAGTAGAAGAACATGGTATGCCAAATTGTCCCTGCTCAACTCATAATCCTGTTCAATTCATAAGATCTGGTAGAGAAATGACTGAAAGAATCCATGCGTATAATGCAAAGGTATTCTTGCAGATGTCTGGAGGTTTTGGGCGTGTTACCATTCCTACAAATTTAGGGGAGTTTCCTCCTGTAGCTCCAAGTCCAATACAACATAGATGGTTAGACAAAACTTGTAGGGAGATATCAATTGAAGAAATAAAAAGTATAGTAAAAAAATTTGGTGATGGTGCCTTTAATGCTAAGAGAGCAGGATTTGATGGAGTTCAAATTCATGCAGTTCATGAAGGATATTTAATCGATCAATTTGCTATAGAGCTTTTTAATCATAGAACAGATGAATATGGTGGAAGCTTAGAAAATAGACTTCGTTTTGCTCGTGAAATAGTAGAAGAAATAAAAATACGTTGTGGGGAAGATTTCCCAGTAACATTGCGTTATAGTCCAAAAAGCTTTATAAAAGGATTAAGAGATGGTGCACTTCCTGGAGAAGAATTTGAAGAAAAAGGTAGAGATTTACCGGAAGGAATTGAAGCGGCCAAACTATTAGTAAAATACGGATATGATGCATTAGATATAGATGTAGGATCATACGATTCATGGTGGTGGAGTCATCCCCCTATGTATCAAGAAAAGGGATTATATATGCCATATGCTAAGTTAATGAAGGAAACTGTAAATGTACCAATTATATGTGCTGGTAGAATGGACAATCCAGATATGGCAACGACTGCAATAGATAATGGAACTTGTGATATCATTAGTTTAGGAAGACCACTATTAGCTGATCCTGATTATGCAAATAAATTACGAGGAGGTAAAACAAAAAGTATAAGACCTTGTATATCATGTCAAGAAGGATGTATGGGCCGAATACAAGAATACTCTATGTTAAACTGTGCAGTTAATCCTCAAGCTTGCAGAGAAAGATACACAGCATACAATCCAATTGTCAAACCTAAGAAAGTATTAATAATTGGCGGAGGAGTAGCAGGCTGTGAAGCTGCTAGAGTATTATCAATTAGAGGACATCTGCCAGAGCTATTTGAAAAATCAGATAAATTAGGCGGTAATTTAATACCTGGTGGAGCTCCTGATTTTAAAGAAGATGATATATTATTAGCTGATTGGTTTACAAATCAATTAAATGAATTAAATGTTTCAGTTAATTTAAATACAGAAGTTACAAAGGAATTTGTTTTAAAAGGCAATTATGATTCAGTTATCATAGCAACAGGTTCAATTCCAAAAGTTTTCAGTTTAGGTGATGATGAAAAGGTATTTACAGCGGCGGATATTTTAACAAACAAGAAGGACTGTGGAAATACTACTGTTGTTATAGGTGGTGGATTAGTTGGATGTGAAACAGCATTATGGCTAGCTCGCAATGGTAAAAAGGTTACTATAGTTGAAGCATTAGACAAGTTGTTAGCATTAAATGGACCATTGTGCCATGCAAATAGTGAAATGTTAGAGAAGTTAATACCATACAACGATATTGAGGTTGTTACTAATGCAAAAGTCACAGGATTAAGTAATGGTCAATTAGCTATGAATACTGATAATGGAGAAAAGAACATAGCGTGCGATAGCGTAATTTTATCTGTTGGTTATAAGGAAGATAACAGTTTGTTTAAAGAATTAGAATTTAAGATACCTGAAATATACTTATTAGGCGATGCTAGAAAAGTAGCTAATATTATGTATGGAATATGGGATGCTTTTGAAGTTGCCAACCATTTGTAAAACTAAATTATTAATCGACTAAAAATAAGTATTAAGGTATTGACGATTTACAAACATATGAGTAGGTATTTTAAAAGAATGAGAAACGTGCTAAACTGCTTGATTTATAAAAAACTTTACCAGAATCTGATTTAATTAAAATGAGAGAAGCTGATACCAAAACAGTTAAAATCGTACGTGAATCTGCTGGTAATGATATTGTAGATACTTTATTAAATCATTAAAATAATATAATAATACAAAATGAAGTTGAAAGAAGTATTTCAATTTATAAATACTTCTTTCAAAAAAATATATATATCATAAAGCATAGAGGTAAATTACATGAAATTAAATATACATCCACATTATGAAGTTCTTACATCTACTAAGATAGAAGAAGTACGAGATATAATAACTAAATTTGATAAACCAAATGGAATAGAAATATATGATACGAAAGTTTTAGGTTTAAATGGAGCTCCAGAAATATCCGTTCGAATATATAAAAAAGAAGGAATAATTGAGAAAAGACCAATAATAATGGATGTTCACGGTGGCGGATTTGTAGCTGGTAATTTAGATTTTGACAACAATCGTGCAACATATTTAGCTATGAATATACCAGCAATTGTTGTATCTGTTGATTATAGATTATCTCCTGAAAATATATTTCCAGCTGCTTTGGAAGATTGCTATGCAGTATGGAATTGGATTTATGAAATAGCAGAATTTCTTGGTGGTGATAAAGACCGAATGGGGTTGTTTGGTACTAGTGCAGGAGGAAATCTTTGTGCAGGTCTTGCCTTTTATGTACGTGATAAAGGTGGTCCGAAAATTTCTTTAAATGCATTAAATGTACCAGCTATAGGGTTAGGACCTACACTTTCAGCGGAGCAAATGAGATATGGTGCACCAGTACTTAGCGGGGATAATTTATCATCAGCAATTAAAACATATCTTGGTGGATTTAATGGAAATAGACCATCATACTATGCAGTACCTAATTTTGCAGATGATTTTTCTGGTTTACCGCCTACTTTTGTTATAGTGGGTGAATATGATCCACTTAGGGATTATGGATTAGAATACGTAAACCATTTGTTAAAAGATGCAGTTCCATGTGAATTGTATATGATGCCTAGAGTAGGTCACGGATTTGACATGATAAATGATGCACCTATGACAAAATGGATAAGAGATGGCCTTTGTATGTCTTTTCAAAGAGAATTTAAAATGATATAAATTAACTTAGATCTTCAAATATTATCATATAATTAATAGTTATAAAAAAAGAGGAAGCAGAGCAAATTTCTAAAGAATCGGCGTAAATATTGTTGAACAATTGGCTGCACTGAAGGAAGCAGAAAATAAAGGACATACAGTAAAAACAAAAGCTTAAGTCAAAATCAAAGGACATTGCGTCCTTTGCTTTTTTACTGTGATTTCCTACTAAGCTTGAAAATAGAATAGTAATCAAAAAACTTAAAATTTATAATTTATCACTATTAATTTTCACTCTGATACTAATCAACACCTTTAAATCATTCAATATTTTAGAATTTGTCACATCTATCATGAGCCAACGTGTTCCGTTAAGAGAACCTGACGATCTATAAAGTTCCTGAATATATTTCTCAAAGGTTGGCAGTAATAACTCTATTTCAACAACTTCCTTACTGCCAACACAAACCAGGCATGTATAAAAATTTTTGTTTGGATACAATGTGCAGATTGATTTGCTTCCTTTTTTGTATTTAACATTCCAACCATGGGCAGCAGAGCATTTGCTATATTCAATTTGTGGGTTAATTAAGTATGTTTTCTCAATAAATTCAGTTAGTTCATTCCAAAGTGGATTATTGATATACTCACTTATATCATTTGTTGAAGGTTTTTTATTAATAGTATAAATTTCATCCCAATCCATTAAAAACACCACCCTTATAAATTATTTGTTATTAAGATTATTTGTTTAATACCAAAATATCCCTTATTTTTTATTATGTCAACAATTAATTATAAATATTTTCTATAATGCATCGGTCCTGATTATTTAGTTATATGTAAGAGAAGCTATGAGAGATGAATATCCTGCACTTATTAGAATAGTGGTTATTTGATCTAATATGTTAAAGAATTCATAAAAAAATGCTTAAATGTTTTTATTTGAGGTATATATTATACATAAGAGATTTACAGCTTATAATATAATAAATTTATGATTAAATATATAGGAGGAATTATGAATAAAATACTTGTTCCAGTTGATGGGTCAGTTGCTTCGGAAAAAGCGGCTTTAATGGCAGTTCAAATTGCAAAAGAAAAAAACGGTGAAATTGTGTTTTTAAGCATTGCAGAAGTTAGAGGAAAATATGAGTATGTGGGTGACGGTGTTGTTACACTTCCTATAAATCATTCTCAGATTTCGGCAATGATTTTGGAAAACCAGACAAAAATGCTTGATGCTTTTTCAGGTTTAGTAAATACTGAAGGCGTCAAATTTGAAAAGAAAGTAGTTGTAGGCGTTCCATATGAAGAAATTCTAAAATATGCTGGTGAAAACAATGTAGATTTAATTGTAATGGGACGCAGAGGCTTTTCAAAAATAAAAAGATTCTTTGTGGGCTCAATTACTCATAGGGTAATATCAGATGCTCCATGTCCTGTATTGGTTATTAACGAGGACTAATAAGGACTAATAAGGGCACAATAATGAAAAGCTTTAAATAAATAAGCCTAAAAATAACCTTGATACTCAAGATAAATTTTGAGGCTTATTTTAATTTTGTTTTAAGAAATTTATTGAATATTATGAGAAGTTAAGATGAAAAGGCTAAAATTTTTAGGAGGTATTTATGGAAATTATTATGAAACCTATTGGATATATTAAAACATCGTATACTGATGATGAAATAATGCCACGGCAGTCAATTGACAGTATGGATGAAGTAGGTACTATTGAAATTTTGGATGAATATAAAGATGGAATTAAGGATATTGAGGCAGGATCATATGTGACATTATTATTTTATTTTCACAAATCTGACCAGTGGTCTTTGATATCTAAAAGAAGAGATAATAAAGGAATTTATTCTACAAGATCACCACGCAGGCCGAATGGAATCGGCATGTCAATTGTTAAAATAGCAAGTGTTGAAAATTCTAAAATAAAATTCTTTGGTGTTGACATGTTGGACGGAACTCCAGTTTTAGATATTAAACCATATATCGAGGATTTTGCTCGCTAATAATTTGGGTCGAAATTTTTAGGATAAGAGAAAATAAAAAAGCCTCAAAATTATATTGATTAATAAAGATAAATTTTAAGGCTTATTTTAATTTCTATTTAAAGGTTTTATAAACCAGACTTTAAATTGTAATTAAAAGCTAAAACATTATCATTTGGCGCTTTTAGTAAAACTATTCTTTAAATTTATCGTAGCAATAAGCATATGGTTTGGACATAACTTGTTGTCCTTTTCCAAGTTCTCCAACAAATTTGCCATTTTGTGCTACTAATTTTCCTCTTAAGTATACTTTTTCTGCAATACCTTTTATTTCAAATCCATCATAGGTACAGTAGTCTGAGCTTGATAAACTGTCTTCTAATTTGACTGTACCACGATAATTAGGGTCAAAAACAACTATATCAGCATCTGTTCCAACAGCAATTTCACCTTTTTGAGGATAAATTCCACAAACTTTTGCTGGGGTTGTACAGCAAACCTCAACAAATTTTTGACGAGTAATTTTTCCTGTTTCTACTCCGTATGTCCAAATCATATTCAGACGATCTTGCACACCCGGTGATCCTGGTGGGATTTTACTAAAGTCATTTATTCCTTTACGTTTTCCCTCAGCAAAACCACCCATAATAGCACAGTGATCTGAGCCTACGCTTGTTAACCAACCCTTATTAATTGCTTCCCACATAAAATTAACGTCTGATTGTGGTCTTAGTGGGGGATTACATACATATTTTGCACCTTCAAAATTAGGCTTAGCTAAATTTTCATCATTTAACATCAGATAATGGGTACAGGTTTCTCCGTAAGTTGACAGTCCTTTATTATAGGCATCTCTTATAATTTCAGCAGTTTTTTGATTTGTAACATGAACAACAAACAATGGAGCATTTGCTATTTCTGCCATATATATTGCCCTTGAAGTAGCTTCAGCTTCAGATAATACAGGTCTTGAATCGCCAAAATATTTTGGTTCAGTTTTTCCTTCTGCTATAAGCTTCTTTGTTAAAACATCAATGATATCTGCATTTTCAGCATGAACCATAATTGTTACACCAGCTTTTTTTCCCGTACAAAGTGCTTTAAATATCCATTCATCTGAAACATAATATGGCATGCCTTTGTAAGCCATGAAAAGTTTAACGGAAGAAACACCCACTGAAGGCATATTTACTAAATCTGCAACTGTTTCTTCCGATGGGTCCATAATGATACCATGAAGAACATAATCCGGTGTTGCTTTTTCATCAAGGTAATCTTTTTTATAGTTTATTATAGAATCCTTAAGACCAACTCCAACTGGTTGAACTACAAAATCTCCAACTGTAGTTGTACCACCTGCTAAAGCAGCATGTGAAGTTTCATAACCTAAGGAATTAAATGAATTATAGTGTACGTGTTCATCTACACCACCTGGAAAAACGAATTTATCATTAGCGTCTACAACTTCATGACCTTTTATATCTAAATCTTTACCTATGGCAACTATCTTTTCGTCTTCTACAAGAATATCTGCAATATATTCATTTTTGGATGTAATGATATTACCATTCTTTATAATTAACCCCATATACATTCCCCTTTTTAGAAAAGATTATTTAATAGGGGATACTACTTAAACTAGTCGTATCCCCTATTAATTCAGTTAATTTACATATATATTATTTAACTATCTATTATATACGCTACTATCAATTCCTTCTAAATATTTAATTACATTTTCTAAAGGCTCTACATCGCCAAATTTAGCATCTATGTCGAATAAGTTCCACTCAATAACTCCTGGTACTCTATCTCCAATAGTTCCAATAGGAACTATTGTTTTAAATCCATATCCTGTTGAATCCATACAAGTATGTCTAACGCATGCACAAGCAGTAGCACCCATTACTATTACAGTGTCAACACCTAATTTATATAAAGTTGTAGCTAAATGAGTACCAAAGAAATTACTTGCATATTTTTTATGTATAACTGGTTCTTCTGGTCTTGGCTCAAGTTTAGGATCAATTTGCATCCACTCTGAATTAATATCTAATGTATGCATAGGAATTTTTTCATCCCATTTACATAAGTCCCATTGTTCTTTTCCTAAATAACCTGTAGTTGTATGGAATATAGGAACGCCTGATTTTCTTGCAGCATCTAATACTTTAAGAGCATTAGCACAAATCTCATTGTTGTTTTCACATGTAAAAGGGTGACCATCTGACATCCAAGCTTTTGCCATATCAACTGTTGTTATTACTGGAGCTTTACCATATCCCATTCTTTTTTGAAATCCTCTTGACTTGTAAATCTTGCTTGCTTCTTCAAAAGCCTGTTGCAATAATTTTTGATCAAATTGATACTGCGCACCATTATCTTTGTAAAGTTCTGACATAATAAATACCCATCCTTTTTTATTTTGTATTTGTTGTTACGCCTTTATTAAAGCAAATAGCATGCCAACTTTTAAAAGGGCAGAATTTAGCCAAATTAACTTTTTTTATATAATAATGGAGTCGCAATAATGCGATGATTTCTTTGAATATTAGCTACAAGCTTGTATTATACTTATTTTGCAACTTTGCAATTGGTTTTTAAATAGTCGCATAATTGCGTCACTTTAGTAAAAAGACTTAATTTCCAATAAACTTATCAATGTTATTCAATAAAATCTGTTTTAATATTATGTTTTTTTATTTTTCTAAATAAAGTTGACGGATGAATATCTAAAGTTTTCGCTGCTTCTTTTACAGAATTGTGTTTGCTTAAAGTTACGGTAATAATGTTTTTTTCATACATGTCTATCATATAATTAAGTCTTGGAATACTATCATCAGTTACACAACTACATTTTTTCATTATATGTTCCGCCAAAACCCAAGATGGAAGTAGCTCTATGGTAATTTTATCACTAAAATTAGATATAAAAAGATATTCTATTAAATTCTCCAATTCTCTTACATTTCCTGGCCATGAGTAACTAAGTAATGCATTTTCTACTTTAGTAGTGAGTAAAATATTTTTCTTATACTTTTTATTTAATTTTTCCAAAAAATATGATGCAATTTCAGGAATATCCTCTTTTCTTTCTCTTAATGGAGGAATTTTAATAGGAACTACATTCAATCTAAAATAAAGATCTTCTCTAAATCTACCTTCTGCAACATCTGTTTTAAGATCTCTGTTTGTTGATGCTAAAACCCTAAAATCAAGTGGTGTTGTAGTTTTAGCACCAATTCTATGTACTTCTCTCTCTTGTATTACTCTAAGCAACTTTGGTTGCACATGTAATGGCAGTTCACCAATTTCATCTAATAATATAGTTCCATTATTAGCTAATTCAAACATCCCTATTTTTCCTTCTTTAGATGCTCCTGTAAAAGAACCTTCCACATATCCAAATAATTCGGACTCAAATAATTCTTTTGGTATTGCTGCACAATTTACCTTTATAAAAGGTCCTTCATTCCTCAGACTTTGATTATGTATAAACTTAGCTAGTACTTCTTTACCTGTTCCTGATTCTCCAGTTATCAGCATTGTAGTATCATAAGTTGCTACTTTGGACGAAAATTCTAAAGTTTGCTCCATAGACTTGCTTTTATAAATTAATCCTTCTGTCTTTATATGTTCTTTTCGAAGTTGGTTTAATTCATCAGAGTACTTTTGCGTAAGTATTTTTGTATCTTCTAACTCCTTTTTTAAATTTATAAGTTCAGAAATATTTCTTGTATTATTCACTACACCTATAAGGTTTCCATTTTCAGAAAAAATTGGATTAGCAGTGGATAAAGCAGATTTACCGGTTATATATTTGTGTATTGTGGATATTGGAGCATTATTTTCTATTACTGACAAGGATAGAGATGTGTTAAATATTTTTTGTTCTAATAAGTCTCTAAGATTTTTCCCTGTTATTTCCTTTTTTTTTAAGCCCGTAGTGTTTTCATAAGCTTGATTAACATATTCAATATTACCTTTTTCATCAGAAATCAAAATGCCGTCAGATGATGACTCTAATGCACCAATAAGTATTTTTTTTCTCTCGAGATATTGCAGTCGATCATTATTTATTGTTAATTCCATAAATAAACCCCCACTTCATAAATAGCTTAACTATATTTAAATAAATTCAACTTCTTTTATTAGAATATTATAACAAGAATTTATATTTAGTGCAAACGTTATGTATTTTAGCCAGCTCCAACGAATGAATGCTTAAACTTTAATGAATATTAAAAAATATTAGATTTTTTAAAACAAACGTGTATAATAGATATAAAAAGAGCTATACAGGTGGATATATGAATTATAAAATTAGTTGTATGTACTTTAGCCCTACGGGCACAACGAAAAAAATTGTTGATGGAATTGCTTTTAGGATTGAAGAAAAAAATAAAGATAAAATAAAAGTTAATTGTATTGATTTTACTTTGAAGTCTGTCAGAGAAGAAACCGTTCAGTTTGGTGTTGATGACATCCTCATCATAGGTGTACCAGTATATGCAGGAAGAGTTCCTAATGTATTATTAAATTACTTAAATACCATTATTGGCTGTAAATCTTATGCAATACCGATAGTTGTATATGGAAATAGAAATTATGATGATGCTTTGATTGAGCTTAAAAATATCCTAATAAATAATGGATTTAAAGTTATATCTGCTGGAGCATTCATAGGGGAGCATTCTTTTTCTGATACTCTTGCTAAAGGTCGCCCTGATGAGAAAGACATGGAAATAGTTTATGAATTTGCTGACAATATAGTAAAATTATTTAATGAATTTCCATCTGAAAATATTTCTGTTAAAGGACAAACCCCATTAAGGTCATACTTTCAGCCTAAGGATAGAGATGGAAATCCATTTGATTTCAAAAGAATTATTCCAAAAACAAATAAAAACTGCATGAATTGTAAGTTGTGCTCTGAAATTTGTCCAATGGAATCAATTGATAATGATAATGTTTCAAAATTAAATGGACCGTGCATTAAATGCTGCGCATGTATTAAAAGCTGTCCTGTTCATGCCAAATATTTTGATGATGTTAATTATTTAAAACACAAAGAAGAACTTGAAATTGATTGTGAAAAAAGGCGTGAGATAGAAATATTTATGTAGTTGGAAAATATTCGTGGTCTGAGGTGTTTTGAAATCTATACTTGTCGATAAAATTATATAAATAGATAATTTAAACCAGAAAGAAGTTTTATAATATATTGATATATTATTATTATATATTTTAAGCCTGAAAGTTGGATTGACTTTCAGGCTTATTATTTATTTATTAATCTTAAATATTATATTTTTGTTTATGAATGTTTTTTTAGTACCCTGCAAACAGGAACATTAGTATAACCTGAGCTTATGTATTTGTGTGGTTTGCTTACTAACTGTGCTTCCATCAATGAAGTTAATACCCCTGTATGGTCTGAATGATCTTTAATAGCTACTTCATTTTCTTCCAATTTTTCAACTTTTGCTGTTGCTTCAGCTACAGGCATGAAAGTATGCGAATCAATCAATTCAATTTTAGTATTTCCGTTGTTATACTTTTTAAATAGTGCATGGCAGGTTAGTCCTTTGTAATTAATCATCTCAAATTTAGCTTATTTATTTTATATTTAGCATATATAAACTATGTCAGCTTTTACCTCCTTCTAAAATTATTATTATATGTAAAATTATGTTAATACCATTATACATATTTCGACAAAAATCGTCAATTAATATTTTTTAGAATAGTTTATTTTGAGATGAAAATAAAATGCCAACATGCAACTTTTTCATAACAGCTCGTGAGGCTAATCTTTGGATTGTGTTGATGGGTGTGATTCTTTTTATTCTTCAAAAATTGGCAATGCTTCTAAAAATATAATATCTTTTCGCAATTTAGCTTTTCCTTCTGCAAGTATTGCAGCTTTTGCTACAACAATTCCTCCAGCAGCTTCAACCAATCTTTCAATAGCTGACAAGGATTCTCCTGTGCTAATAACATCATCTATTATAGCTACTCTTTTTCCTTTTAATTCTAAAGCATCTTGATTATCCAAAACCAGTATTTGTTTCTTTTGTGTAGTAATTGATACTGCTTCATCAATAATAGGCGATTCCATATATGGTTTTATGCTTTTACGAGCTACAATATATTTTTTCATATTTAATAATCTTGATATCTCAAATGTCAAAGGAATTCCTTTTGCTTCAGCAGTTATTATCATATCAACATCAGGCATTCTTTTTACAATTTCCTTTGCAGAAGCACATACTATTTCTGTATCTCCTATAATAACGAAGCTTGCAATACTTAGGTTATCATTAATTTGAATAATAGGAAGTTCTCTTTTTACTCCTGCAACCTCTATACAATATTTTTTCAATTTTACTACCTCCCGAATCTTCAAAGTTAAATTTTAAAAAATAAATATAACTAAATAACTTTATACATTTAGATATTATATATTAGCTTTGAATATTTTTCCACATTTAAGTTTAGGTGTCTGTGAATTAAGTTATTATTTTTAAAAAATATATTAAAATAATTGTGTGCTTTATAATTATATTCAGCTTTATAAATATGATATTTTTGTTTCGAAATAAATATGTAAATCTTCATAATTTCTCCATATCGTTAAGATATAATAAATAAAAAACCTGGAGGAAAAATATGAAAAAAATATTATTTTTATTTATCGCAGCGGCTGTTATACTTGGACCAACTCAAAATGCATATGCGGCTAACATGGTATCAAATATGGCAGTAACAAAAGGCGGTCAATCAGTAGCTGAATGTGCAAAAGATATGGATAAGGGAATTTCTGAATGTGTAAAAGCGGTAGAATGTGCAAAATAAATAGTTAAAAAATCAAGCCTGATATATTCGGGCTTGATTTTTTTTATTTATTTTTATTTTATTAGGCATATCAAACATTGACTTAATGGGATGCAATATGGATAATATTATTATCAAATTGAGAAAAATAAAATCAGAAACTGTAAGTCTTTAATCAAAAATAACATCATTTATAAAATTATTCTCAACATGAGAATAAAACTCCGAATAAATTCTTATATTGAGAATAATCCTGCCCTAATAGTTATGAAACATTGAAAAATCAATGTATGTAACTTGGTATGACAATTGCAAATATAATATTAAAATAAAAAATTGGAGGAGTAAATGGTAAATATCAAATTAATATCTCAGCAAGAAGTTAAAGAAAAATTAACAATGAAAAAGACTTTGAATCTGGTCGAAAAAGTTTATGAAGCCCACGGCAATGATCACGTGGTAATGCCATCTAAAATAACTCTCGATTTGGGAGAAAGTACAGCTTGGCCACCATATGGGGGATCTTACAACGCAATGCCAGCATATTTGGGAGAAGATTTTGATATGTCAGGTATAAAGTGGGTTTGGGGATTCAACGATAATTCCAAAAAAGGAATACCTTATATTAGCGCAGTTATTATACTTAATGATCCAAGGACAGGTGAAGTTCTTTCAATAATGGACGGAGGATATATAACAGATATAAGAACAGGTGCTTCAACAGGAGTAGCAGCTAAATATTTATTATCTAAAAATGCAAGTAATGTAGGAATAATTGGAGCAGGTATTCAAGGCAGGATGAACTTAAGAGCAATGAATGAAGTTATGGACATTGAAAATGTTTTTGTAGCAGATATAAGAAAAGAAGTAGCAGAAAAATTTGCAAAAGAAATGTCTGAAGAGCTTAATCTTAATGTAACAGCAGTCAACTCAAACAAGGAAGCATGTATTAATTCAGATGCTATAATTACTGTAACTATAGCAAATGAGCCTCTTGTTATGAAAGAATGGCTGAAAAAGGGATGTACAGTATTTTCATTAGGATCTTTTCAGGAGCTTGATGAAAACATACCTTTAAGTGCTGATAAGCTTATAGTTGACAACTGGGGGCAAAATGCACACAGGGGAGAACTTTTGAAATTAGTCAAAGCTGGAAAAATAAGTGAGAAAAATGTCCACGCTGAAGTTCCTGAAATTGTTGTAGGAAGAAAAACAGGAAGAGAAAGTGATGATGAAATAATATGTGCATGCATAATAGGAATGGGTTCAACCGATATAGGAATAGCAGCTGAATTATTTAAAAATGAGTTCGTGGATTATAATAAAAATATTATATCTTTAAGGTAAAAGTATGAAGAATAAATATATATCAAAAAGATACTGGAAGAATGAGATTACTCCTATGGGCCAAGTTGATGAGCTTGCAAAAAAGTTTTATGATATAATTGACTTAAGCCTTGGAGATCCAGACTTAATAACAGATGATATCATAATTGACAATTCTATGAAAGACGCTAAACTTGGTCATACAAAATATACTGATTTTAGGGGTGATCCTGAACTTAGAAATGAAATAATCAAATATTATGAAGAGGAATATGGGTTAATTATAGAGGATGAGGAAATATTTATTGCTGCTAGCGGGTGTCTTGGGATGTACCTGGCTCTTG
>JARBUP010000237.1 GCA_029239575.1 Bacillota bacterium | reverse complement strand
TATTATAGTATTATAGAATTAAAATAAATAAATCGAGAAGGTAAAATATGAACTATACTAAATTTTTAAAATTCATTAGTGATACTCTTTATTTAATTGTAGGATGCCTCATAACAGCATTTGCTGTAAATTTCATCCTCAAGCCAAATGGTCTTGTAACAAGTGGAATTACAGGATTATCAATAATTCTCGAAAAATATTTAAACATCAATTATTCCTATATTTATTATTTTGGAACGCTTATAATATTAGTTTTAACTTTCATAACAATTGGAAAAAAGGAAATTACGAAAATTGTTTTTCTTTCTATTTTATACCCAACAGTACTATTAGCAATGCAAAATATTGAATTTAAATTTGTTGAAAATGACTTGCTTTTAGCATCAATTTACTATTCTATTTTTACTGGTATAGGTGTTGGAATAATACTTAGAAAAGGATTTTCTTTTGGAGGTACGGACACCCTTGCTAAAATACTAAATAAAAAGCTTTTTCCATCAGTAAATATAAGTTATTTGATGCTATTTTTAGACGGCTCTGTATTAATAATCGCTGCATTTGCTTTCGGCAGAAATATTGCTTTGTATTCCATAATCAGCCAGCTCATAATAACTAAAATTTGTGATTATATAATAATCGGTTTTGGAAATAAATTGTACAAGCTTGAAATAATAAGCAGTAAGCATGATGAAATAAGCAAATTCATAATGTTTGAACTTGGAAGAGGCGTCACTCTTATTCATGCAACAGGATGTTATACAAATGAAGATAAAATTCAGTTAGAATCAGTTTGTTCTCCAAGTCAGTCCATTTTGATTCAAAATTTTATTAAACAAACTGACCCAACTGCATTTGTAAAAGTAATACCTATAGTACATGTATTAGGCAAAGGAAACAGGTTCATAGACATAAATTTAGAAGACTAACACAAAAACACATTGATAATATTAAAATCATCAATGTGTTTTTTATTTAATTTACAGATAAATTTTCCAAAAAACTACCTTTACCGTACAATTTTGATTTATTAAAACACAATTCACTTTCTACATGATTACTTTCAATTTCATTTATTTTACCTAAGAAATAATACCCAAAAGCTATTCTATAATCATTTCTTCCTTCAGAAGATAGCTTTTCAAAAAATTGCTTTTGACTTTCTCCATTTCCATTATAATAATCCGAAACTGCATACATCATATCTATGGCAGATTTATAAAAATCAAATTTTTCATATCGTTTTACAGCTTCTTTAGCTTCATTTAAATACTCATTTCCTTTTTCAGTTTCACCATTTAAATATAAACTTAAAACTAAATTATGATAATAAATAGGTTGCCAATTAGGAGGAATTTTTTTAATATCAACAGTCAAAATATTTATAACTTCTTCAAACCTACCAGCATATAAAAGTCCTGTAGTCTTTTGAATTAAATTAATATTTCTTTCAGTATCAGATTGAAGCTTTCTCAATAGCTTATCCACTTCAGCAATATATTTTCCAGGACTTTTATCTACATATAAAAGCTTGTTAAATTTATCCGTTTGCCTTTGTAGTTTAGCTCTTCTTATAAAAATGTATATAACATATGTTATTATAAAAACAATAATAATTTCCATAGTTCCTCCCAATGAAATTAATAAAATAAAATAGAATACATAAGCAAAATTATTGCGAACATATTAAAAAATATTAACTAACTAAAAATGTCATTATTCGAAAGTGTTAAAGATTAAATTATAATATTTTCACTGACGTTAGATGTTATTTTGTGAAATTGTACGAAACTTGCAAAACAGTTTTGGCACATTTAGCGAAGAGGATCGTGCCATTGTTTTGCAAGTTGAAGTTACAATTTCCAAAATGTTATCAGGAAGTAAAATATTATAATTTAATCACGATAACGTAAGATTAAAACAAACTCAAGATTAAACTAACTAATCTCTTAACCTAAGATATCCAATATATATATTAAAATTTTAATTTCGCTAAAGCATCTGCCAAAGCAGTATTTATAGGCTCTTCTTCCTTTTTACTTTGCTTATTTATATACTTCATAGCATCTTTATTTGAAACAGAAGAAGTTTCATTTTGTTTTCTTTTATTAAATGCAGAAAGTTTTTCTCTAAAACCACATTTGCAAACAAAAATTTTACCTTCCCCTTCCCCTTTAAGTTCTAATTTTTTATGACAATTAGGGCATCTTGCATTAGTTATTTGAGCAAGTCCTTTTTTATACCCACATTCTCTGTTTTGACAAACAAGCATTGTTCCTTTTTTTCCTTTAACTTCAAGCAAATAATTTCCGCAATCAGGACATTTTGATTTTGTTTCGTTGTCATGTATATATTTTTTATCGCTTGATTTTATTCCTTTTATAATCGTTTGAGTGTAATTTTTCATTTCATCTATAAAAACATTTTTATTAATTTTACCTTTTGCTATATCATCAAGCTTTTGTTCCCATTCTGCAGTTAAAACAGGTGATTTTATTTCTTCTGGCGAAAGATCTAAAAGCTGTCTTCCTTTTGAAGTTGTATAGAGATATTTATCTTTTTTCTCTATAACAAATGAATTAAATAATTTTTCAATTATATCAGCTCTCGTGGCAACTGTTCCTAAACCACCTTTTTCTCCAATTGTCTTTTTCAAATCTTTATCGGCATTTTTCATATATTTAACTGGATTTTCCATAGCAGACAAAAGGCTTGCTTCAGTAAATCTTTGTGGAGGTTTAGTTTCTCCAACAGTCTTTTTTATTGAAGTAATTTTAATTGAATTACCTTTTTTAAGATTTTCTATTAAACTAATAGGATAATCGTCCAGTATTTCATCATCTTCGTAAACAGAATAAATTTCTTTCCATCCTAAAGAAAGAGTAATCTTCCCTTTAGACGTAAAACTTTCACTGCCTATTTTTCCGTTTATAACTATTTTTTCAAATTCAAATGGTTTTGACAAAACAGCTAAAAATCTTTTAACAACTAAATCAAATATTTTTCTTTCTTTGTCAGACAAAGCATTTAAAAAAACTGTTTGTTCAGTAGGTATAATGGCATGGTGGTCAGAAACTTTAGCGTCATTAACAAAATTCTTACTACCTTTAATAGGATTCATATAAATTTTATGAGCTATTTTTGAATAAGGCCCTACGCTTACTGCTTTTACTCTGTCTTTTAATGTTTCAACTATGTCTTCACTAACATATCTCGAATCAGTTCTTGGATATGTCAAAACTTTATGGCGTTCATACAATGATTGCATTATGGAAAGAGTTTCTTTAGCAGAAAAGTCATAAATCTTATTTGCATCCCTTTGAAGTTCAGTTAAATCATACAAAAGAGGTGCATAAATTTGACTTTTAGCTCTTGAAATACTTTCAACTGTAAAATCTTTATTTTTTATAGAATTTAAAATATTATCACACTTGTTTTCATCAAATGTTTTTGTATCATTTTTTTCATCGTGATATAAAAATTTAAAATTAGAAGAATGAGCTTCTATTCCATAAAATTCTTTTGGCTTAAAATTTCTAATTTCATCTTCCAAAGAAGCAATCATAAAAACAGTAGGAGTTTGAACTCTTCCGCAAGAAAGTTGTGCATTATATTTACAAGTTAATGCCCTTGTTGCATTTATTCCCACAATCCAATCTGCTTCAGCTCTTGCTATAGCTGAATGATATAGATTTTCATAAAGACGGCCATCTTTTAATTTATTAAAGCCATCTTTAATTGCTTTATCAGTGACAGATGATATCCAAAGTCTTTTAATTGGTTTTTTTATATTGGATTTTTCTATTATCCATCTTGCAACGAGTTCGCCTTCTCTGCCAGCATCTGTTGCAATAATTATTTCTTTTACATCCGACCTTAATAATAAACTTTTTACTATTTCATATTGTTGTTTAGTTTTTTTTATTACTTGAATTTTCATTTGTTTTGGTATTATAGGTAAATCATTTAATTCCCATGTTTTATATTTAATGTCATAGCTTTCTGGATCAGATAGTTCAACAAGATGTCCGTATGCCCATGTTACTACATAATCATTGCCTTCTAAATAACCATTTAAACTTTTATTGCATCCTAAAACTTTTGCTATATCTTTTCCAACTGATGGTTTTTCTGCGATTACTAATTTCATTTTAATTCCTTTTCTAAAATATAATATTGTTTCAAAACCATTTTAACATATAGCAAATGAAATTAATATATATTTTGAGAAATTAAATAAGACCGCAATCTCATTACAAATTGCGGTTGACTTACCTATATTTTATTCTTTAAGGTTAATTAAAGTTGGAAGCGCAGTCTCGCAACTCAAATTTGCTTGCTCGCTGTCGCTCACACAAATTTGGAGCTTGTTGCGGTTGACCTACCGCCATTTTTCAGAAAAATCACTCTGAAAAATGGGGTTAGGGCATACTAAAATAATTCTTCTTCATCTTCTTTTTTTCTATTGTTTTCAGTTTTTATATGTTCTAATTTTGTTATGGAAACTTCATATGCAGTTTTGGTATCGTAATCATCACAATCATTTTTCTTCTGATATTTTCTGCTTTGAATTCTTCCCCAAACTTTAACATGATCTCCTACTTCTAATTTTTCACAGTATCTTGCATTTCTGCCCCATGAAATACATGGAATATAATCTGATTTATTATAGGATCTGTTAACTGCAATAAGCATGTCTGTGATTTCTCTACCAAAAGGAGTTGTCCTGTATTTAGTTTCTTTGCACA
>JARBUP010000236.1 GCA_029239575.1 Bacillota bacterium | reverse complement strand
TTCACTTTTCTTTATTTTATCAGGCTGAAAAATAGGAAGATTTAAAAGTTCAGCTCTTTCTTTTACTTCTGATTTTTTTAATTTTTTACCTCTACCTGACGGTTTATCAGGTTGAGTTACAACAAGAGTTATATTATGCTTAGCATCATATAAACTTTGAAGAGTAGAAACTGCAAACTCAGGTGTTCCCATAAATATTACGTTCATAATTTTCCTTCTTATATTTGTTTTTTCATTTTATCTATAAATAAAGTTCCTTCTAAATGATCAAGTTCATGGCAAATACATCTTGCAAGAAGATGATCTTCAGTTTGTAATGTGATTTCTTCACCGTTTTCATTTGTATAAACACATGTTACATTAGTAGGTCTTAAAACATCCCCTTTAATCTCAGGAACGCTTAAGCAACCTTCTTGGTCCAATTCTTTTCCTGAAGAAGCAGTTATTTTAGGGTTAATCATTTTATATACATGTTCATCACCTACATCTATAACAACTAATCTTTTTAATAATCCAATTTGAGGAGCAGCAAGTCCAACACCATCATTTTTATACATAGTGTCTACCATGTCGTTTAATATCATTTTAATTTTATCATCTATGACAGTTACTTCTCTGCTTTTTTTCCTTAGTATTTCATCGCCTTCTAATCTTAATTTTCTTATAGCCATTTTTCCTCCTAAATTATACTGTATCAGTATTTATATTAATACTAATTTTTATATTTTCAATATCATTTTCCATATAAACATTTCTAATTAAATTCTTTAATTTGCTTAAAATATTATTAGAAGATTTCATAAACAAATTAACTCTGTATTCATTGTTTACTTTATAAATAGTGTGTGGAATTGGTCTATATAAAAGTAAATTTCTGCTTTCAATTAAATCACTAACTTTACTCATAAGTTCTTCATATTTTTGATTTGCTATACTATTTACTAAATATTCATTTTTCGAAATTAAGCATATATTTATTATATTAATAAATGGTGGAAATGCAAACTCTTTTCTTAATTTTAACTCTTCATTTAAAAATAAATTATAATCGTTATTTTTAGCAGCATTTATTATAAAGTTTTCAGGTTCATATGTTTGAATAAAAACCTTACCTTTTTTTTCAGCTCTGCCAGCTCTTCCACTTACCTGTGTTAAAAGTTGAAATGTTTTTTCAGAAGCGTTATAAAATGGAAGATTTAAAATAGCATCTGCTGATATTACCCCAACTGTAGTAACTTCCGGAAAGTCAAAACCTTTTGCAAGCATTTGTGTTCCTATCAATATATCTATTTTTCTATTTTTAAAATCATCATATATTTCTTCATAACTTTGTTTTTTTGTCATAGAATCCATGTCCATTCGAGCTACAGCTGCATTAGGAAATAAATGTGTTATTAATTTTTCTATTTGCTGTGTACCTGCACCAAATAAATCTATTTTATCGCTACCGCATTCAGGGCAGGAAGTAATTAATTTCTTTGAGCTTCCGCAGTAATGACATTTAAGTATATTGTTTTTTAAGTGATAAGTTAAAGAAACATCACACCTGTCGCACTTAATAACATAACCACATTTTTTACAGGATATAAAGGCAGAATAACCTCTTTTATTTAAAAATATTATAACTTGTTCTTTTTTTTGTAAAGATAATTTTATATTTTCGTACAACTTTTCACTTATTATTGTATTATTACCTTTATCAAGTTCTTTACCCATATCTATAATTTGAATTTCAGGCAAATGAGCATTTTGAGCTCTGTTTTTTAACTCTATTAATTCAATTTGATCTTTTAATACCATATTATATGTGTTTAAAGATGGTGTTGCTGTACCCAGAATAATCTTAGCTCCTAATAAAACCGACATCCTAATAGCAACTTCGACAGTATCATATTTAGGTGCCGTTGATGATTTATAACTATCTTCATGTTCTTCATCAATAATTATTGCACCTAAATTTGAAATAGGAAGAAATATAGCGGACCTTGCTCCTATAATAACATCAACTTCTTTTTTGTATACTTTATTCCATTCAATAAATTTTTCTTTTTTAGATAATCTTGAATGAAATACTGCTATTTTATTTCCAAAACGTTTTTTAAATCTTTCTATTGTCTGTGCTGTTAAAGAAATTTCTGGAACTAACATAATGGACTGTTTATTTCTTTTTTGATAATATTCTATTATTTCCATATAAACTTCAGTTTTTCCACTTCCTGTTATACCGTGCAAAAGAAAAACATTATTTTTATTGTAGATTATTTCATGTACAGCATTTTTTTGCTCTTGATTTAAATTTATGTTTTTTTCATTTTTAATTTCATTTAAAATGTGGTCTTCTTGATTTTCATTTTTTTCATATAAGACCATTTCACAAACAATTATTTCTTTTTTAATCAAATTATTAATTACAGAAGAAGAAACATTTAAATTATTAATTACATTTTTTATATTTGTTTTTCCATTTTCTTTTAAATAATTTATTATATTTATTTGAGCTTCAGTTTTTTTAATATCATAATCATTCAATGATTTATGTTCATCTTTTAAAAAGATTATTTTTTCCTGAGAGAAATTCTTTTTAAATTTTTCTTCATTAATTATTTCAATTATATTTTTTTCTTTAAGGCTTTGAATTAAAGGATATAAATCTTGACCCACATATAATTTTTTTAAACTATTTAACTCAATTGAACCATTTTTTAATATATTAAGTAAATCCCCTTCTTTTTCATTTAAAGAAATTTCAGAAAAACCACTACTTATTACATTTATAATTATATTGTGTTCATATTTTATACCTGATGGCACCATGAGCCTTATAGCATCTGAAAACTTACACAAATATCTTTCCCTTATCCAAAAACATAATTTAACCATTTCTTCTTTTATAATTGGTTTTTCATCTATTACATCTAAAATTGACTTAATTTTTGAATCATCTAAATTAGAATTTTTACTTAATGAAACAATCAATGCATCGAGGATGTGTTTATTGTGGCCAAATTTTACTTTGACCCTTTTACCTATTGAAACTTTGCTTTCAAAACAAGGATCAACACCATATGTATAAACTCTGTCCGTACTTTTTGAATTGTTATTTAAAATTACTTGTACATAAATATTAAACATAAATCACATCCAAATCTATTTTTAATTCTAATTTTTTATTATAAGATCCTTCGCTGATGCTCAGGATGACTATAATCCGCTTATTTAATTCATTATAAATTAAATAATCAGTCATAATGACTGATTACATAATTACATATATATTTTAATGTAAATACTTTTCATAATAATTTATTAACTAATTACTATATTTCTGCTTTATCTGTATTTTCTTTAATATCTGTATCTGGTAAAGATGTATCCGTTAACTCTATATTGTGAACTTCTTCAAAAGCTCTGCCATAAAATTCTTCAATTGCAATTGCCACAGGTTTTCTTGTAGGTGTTCTTATTAAAATATCTTGGCCATCTATTATTTGTCTTGCTCTTTTCGATATTATTGTTACAAGTGAATATCTACTATCCACCATGTCTAACAATTCATCAATAGCTATTTTCTTCATATTATACCTCCTTAATTTTGTTAATCAAAGCTTGATTTCTTATGCTTCTTAATTTTTCTGCATTTATTATATTATATACTTTTTCAACTGCTGAATTAATATCATCATTTAAAACAACATAATCATATTGAAATGCATAACCTAATTCATCATAAACACAGTCCATTCTTTTAAGTATTGTATCTTTAGAATCAGTGCCTCTTCCTTCAATTCTTGATTTTAATTCATTAATTGAAGGTGGAAGTATAAAAATGAATACTCCGCTTGGATAGTTCTTCTTAACTTCTAATGCTCCTTGAATATCAATTTCTAATATTATATTCTTACCATTTTCTATTTCTTTTAATACTTCTTTTTTTAAAGTTCCATAATAATTTCCATAAACTTGAGCATATTCTAAAAATTCTTCATTTTCTATTTTTTCTAAGAACTGTTCTTTTTCTAAAAAATAATAGCTTTCTCCTTCAACTTCTCCTATCCTTGGCTTGCGGGTAGTTGCTGATATAGAAACTTTAATGTCATCCATATCATTAAGAAGTTTTTTACAAATAGTACCTTTACCTGCACCTGAAGGACCTGAAATTACAACTAATAATCCTTTGTCCATCTTTAACCTCATTAATTTTTATTTAATATTATGATTGTTGTTTTCAAACCTTTGTGCCATTGTATCAGGCTGTATAGCAGATAAAATTACATATTCGCAATCTGTTATAATTACAGCACGTGTTTTTCTGCCATATGTTGCATCTATTAGTTTGCCCTTTTCCCGTGTTTCTTGTATAACACGCTTAATTGGTGCAGATTCTGGACTAACAATAGCTATAATTCTGTTTGACAATGCAATATTGCCAAATCCAATATTTATAGTATTATTATTATTATTTCCTGCCATTTAATTCTCCTATTCTATATTTTGAATCTGTTCTCTGATTTTTTCAAGTAAATTTTTAACTTCAATTACAATTTGAGTAATATTTATATTTCCAATTTTAGATCCAATAGTATTAATTTCCCTATTAGCTTCTTGAATTATGAAATCTAATTTTCTTCCTATTGAACCCCCATCATTTAAAGAAATATCTAAGGAGTTCATATGTGATTTAAATCTAACTATTTCTTCATTAATATCTGATTTGTCCGAATAAAACACTATTTCATTATATAGACGATTTTCATCTAATTCATATTTAT
>JARBUP010000235.1 GCA_029239575.1 Bacillota bacterium | reverse complement strand
TTATCTCATCACATCGTTTTGAAACATACTCTTTAGCATCACCTTTAAATTTAGTAATATAAATTTCATATTCTTGTTCTATATTTTCAAAGTAATCTTTAATATTATTTATAATATGATTTTGAATACTTCCTTTTCCAGCAACAGGATTAATTACAAATATATATTTCATTTAAGCCTCGCTTATTTGTTATTTGCGCTTACATTGAATTATAATATTTTTTATAATAATTGTCCATAAAAATAGAAATCCATTAAACTAAACTTAATTTATTGGATTTCATTTTATAAATTTAATTCTACTAAAAATTTGAAGTAGCCATTTATTATGATGCATGAACATTTTTAGTTATGTATTTTTGATTATCAGAATATAATTGAAATATTTCACTTTTATGTCTTATAAAGCAATCTACTATGTTGGGATCAAAATGGATTCCTCTTCCTTCAACTATATAATTGAAAGATTCTTCAAAATTAATAGCTTCTTTATATGGTCTTTTGCTTGTCAATGCATCAAATACATCCCCCACTGCAACAATTCTTGCACTTAAAGGTATATCATAACCTGATTTCTTATTAGGATATCCTGTTCCATTCCATTTTTCATGATGTCCTTCAGCGATTTCAATGCCCATTTTAAACATGCTATGATTTTGTTTATTGATGTTGCATTCTGCTGCCCTTAAAATTTCTCCCCCATAAACAGCATGTTTCTTCATAATTTCAAACTCCTCAAGGCTAAGCTTCCCTGGCTTTAACAATATACCGTCCTTAACTCCAACTTTACCTATATCATGCATGGGGCTGAATCTTTCAATATCTTTTAAAAAGCGAACAGTTATTTCATTTTCATAAATGCCATCTTCCAATAATAATTCGGCTATTTTAATAGAATATTTTTTCATCCTATCGAGGTGGTCACCAGTATCTTCATCCCTTGCTTCTGACATTTTTACAAGGGCTATTAAAGTGCTATACAAAAGTTCATCAATAAAAATATTTTTATTAAAACTTAGAGCTATACTGCTTGACAAAGTTTCTAAAAATTTTATATGTTCAGTTTTATAAATGTTTTTATGAACCGATGAAAAAAATATTATTCCAACTGTTTTACCATTTATTATGAGTGGCAAAGTGATAGAGGATTTTATTCCAGCTTCTATAAATATTTTATTGTAGTAATTTTGTCTACCATTATTATTTACATATTTATTCAAGTCATTTATAACCCTCGGAATTCCGCTTTCAACTACTTTTATTAAGCTTGTATTATTAATATTTACTTTTAAACCAACCATTTTCACAGATATATCTTCAATGGTATGGTCTGATATTCCGTAGGATGCTTCAAGTGTTTCACAATCATCATGTAATAAAGCAACACCTATGTGAGAATAAGGAATAAAATCATAAAAAGAAGAATGAATATACTTTAAAATACCTTCAAATGATACATCTTTATTTAAATTTTCAATTAATTCAATTAATTTAGCAAGCTTGTCAAATCTCGATTTTATTTCATTAACTACTAATGATAAATCATTTTTATTTGATAATTTACTATTATTTTTAGTTTTATAACTAATTAAATTATAATTATTTAATCCTATGTACAACAAACTTAATGGACCTACTAAATATTTATTTAACTGAAAAATCGCTATAAAAAGTGTTAAAACAATGATTATAAAAATAATAATCATTATAGATAAGTTAATATTTGTGCTATATTTATGGATATCCATAATTTTAACAGATACATTATTCCAGTTATTTGCAAGCTGATCGCTATGTGTATTTATAAATTCTATAGCTTTTTCGCTTTCATAATTTTTTTCATTATTATATATAATAATATCAACTTCTTCACTAAATTCAGTCCATTTAAAATCATCAACATATTTTTCAGTGTCTATTATCAATCCTGGTTTAAATAAATTAATTAATTTATTACTGTAGTACGAATTATCATTATCTAATTTTAATAATTTAATTTTATTTTCAAAAGCAAGTTTATTGCTTTTTAATTTTTCATTAATTATATTGAGTCTTTCATTCAATATTTCATCTGGTTTAACACCATGTCCATATGTTAAAGCGCTTAAAATTACTTGTTTTCTATTTGCATCCTTAGTAATTTTCTGAATCAACATATGTTGTTCGCTCAGCGCATTATACAAATCATCTTTTTCACCATTGTAATGAATTGTTAACGCAAATATTAATATTAGTATAAATACTAAGAATATAATTAAACTTAAAAGGATTAAAAGTCGATTTTTAACAATATTAATAAATATATTTTTATTATTTTCCACAATACCCTCTTATGTATATTTAAAATATTTTAATCAAATTAACAATATTTTACAGAAAAATCATAGTTATGTCAATTTATATATTAATTTGTCATAAAGTGTTGAAAATTGATTTAAATTAATATGATATATTATAAATTACTTATTTTAAAACTATATTTTAGAATTATGGCTGTATTTTTTTCAATATAACAAGCGACGATATTTCTATTATTTTAAAATCTTTATTTGAAAGACAATTACAATTAAATAAAATGGTACCTTTAGAAAGGACAGTTTGAAAAGTCCTATCTAAAGGTACCATTTTTTGGCTTTATAATTTTATTCTAAGCTTTTCCATTTCCTTCATTAGTACTAAATATATTATCTTTTAATTTTATATTTTCCACAAGATTTTTTAGCATTTGTGCTTGGCTATTTAATTCTTCACTGGCTGCTGCACTTTCTTCTGCAGTAGCTGAATTATTTTGAACAACTGAAGATATTTGTTCTATACCAATGGTTATTTGCGATGCACCTATAGCTTGCTGTTCAGCAGCAGATGCTATTTCCTCTACAAGTTTAAAAGCTGTATTTGATTTATTAACTATTGATTTTAATGATTCTTCCGTTTTTTCCGATATTTTTCTTCCATTATCAACAGCTCTTAATGAATTTTCTATTAGCTGTGTTGTATTTTTTGCTGCTTCAGCACTTTTTGATGCAAGATTACGAACTTCATCTGCTACGACAGCAAATCCCTTACCAGCTGAACCAGCTCTTGCAGCTTCAACAGCAGCATTTAAAGCAAGAATATTTGTTTGGAAAGCAATATCCTCTATGGTTTTGATTATTTTACCAATTTGAGAAGATGTTTCAGTTATTTCATTCATAGCTTTACCCATCTCAACATTTCTTTCATCAAACAATTTTATTTCAAAAACTGCATCAGATGTTGCTTCTTTTGCATTCTCTGCATTTTTAGCTGTTTCATTTATTTGTTCAGTTATTTCATTTACTGTTGCTGCCAATTCTTCTATGGAGCTTGCTTGCTCTGTAGCCCCTTGAGATAAAGCCTGAGAACCTGCTGAAACTTGCTCAGAACCACTTGCAACTTGTTCTGCACTTTCATCTATTTGTTTCATTGTATTGTTTAATGATTTTATAATACCTTTTAATGACCATTCGATAGAATCAAAATCGCCTAAATAATCCAAAGTTACTTCTGTTGTATAGTCTCCATTTTCAAGGGCACCAAGGTGATATGAAATATCACTAACTACATTATTTAATCCTTTTACTGTGGAGCTTAATGATTTAACGAGAAGGCCAATTTCATCTTCTCTGTCTGTATGAATGATTTCTGTTTTTAAATCACCTTCACTTAAACTCTTAATTCTTTCAGCACAATATGTTATAGGGTCTGCGATTTGTTTTGACATTTTCCTTGCAATTAAAATAGATGCAAAGATTGCTAAAAAAACTAAAATTGTAGTTATAATCATACTCATATATGTACTTAATAAATATTGTTGTTTAGGAGTACTTGTCAACATACCCCAACCATCTGTACCCTCAATAGGCGCAAATGACAAAAAATTTGATGCTTTATTCGCTGAATAACTTCCAAATTTTATTTCTCCATTAAGCATCTTTGTTTCAATATCAGCTAATGAAGCTAAATCTTTATTGTTTTTATCTTCTTTTGACGATTTAATTATGTTTTCTGAATTTAATACACGTTCATATTCCTTATGTGCTAAAACATTACCATTCTTATCTATAATTGAGCAAAAACCACCTTCACCAACTTCTATATCAGAAATAGCATCTGACAAATATTTTAGGTCGAATTCTACTAAAATAGCTCCAACAACTTTACTTCCACTTACTCCATTTTCCCAAAGGGGAGCAGCTACTCCAAGAATATATTTACCAGATTCTTCACTAAATCTTGGTTCTACTATTGCAGTATTACCAGACATGGTTTCTTTAAAATAATTTAATTCTTTTATAGGGTATATTTTGCCATTATTATCTTTAATAGATTCAGCATAACCTTTATCAGATATTAAATAAATATCATATAGATCATATTTGTTTTTTATATTTTCTAAAGTTACTTTTTTATCTGCAAATTTAACATGTTTATCAGATATATTAGTTAATAGACCAATGCTGTTGGCCATTGTTTTATAAATTTCAATTTCTACTTGTATAATTTTAGCTGATGCCGTGGATGTTTCTTTTATTGTCTTTTCTAATGTATTTAAAGCAGTATTATAGTTTAAATAAGACGTAACTGCTCCTAATATTATCATTGCAATTACTACAATTGATATAATATTAATTTGTATTTGTTGTTTAATGCTGATTTTTTCTAATCTAATCCCTTTACTTTTTTCTTAATCCCAATACGCTTCATTTAACTCTCCTTTATTTATTATAAAAATTAATAAAACATTTTCCTATAAATTAATTAATTTTTACATACATTTAGATTATCGACATTTTTTCACAAAAGTTTAATATAAATATTTCAAAGTAAATAATAAAAAGAGGCACTATGCCTCTCAGACTATAACAAACCCCATATAGTGTCATTCTGAAGGTCGTGAAGAATCTATTTATTATTGAAATAATAAGATCCTTCGCTATCACTCAGGATGACAAAAATAAAAAAAATACTTTGTCATAATTCCAAGAGGTATATGCCTCCAACATTTACAGTTACACGTTAAAAGATTTAAGTGTGTACTTATTTACTAATTCTTTTAAAATCTGTGCTTGTCCTGATAGTTCCTCACTAGCTGCAGCACTTTCTTCAGCTGTTGCTGAATTGTTTTGAACAACTGCAGATAC
>JARBUP010000234.1 GCA_029239575.1 Bacillota bacterium | reverse complement strand
AGATATATTGGTGAGTCCTTTGGAGAAGAAGTTATGTGGGATAATGAAAACAAAAAAGCATATGTTGTAAGAGACAATGTAAAAATTGATATGACAGGTGTTTTAGTTGATTCAACAACAATGGTAAAAGTAAGAGATTTTGAAAAGCTCGGTTATAAAATTGGTTTTACTCAAGTTAATGGTTTGTCTACTGCTACAATAGAAAGGTAACTGAGTGCAACAGAGCAAGATTAATCAAAAATGTTATTGATGGATTGTTTATATTAACAATATATAATGAGCTAAAGTGATTTAGTTAAGAAGAGATGTATTTTCAAAATACATCTCTTTTTAAATGCTTTTTTATATAAATGATAGTATTTATTCTTTAATTTGTAACAATTGCAACGTACAATGGTATTTGATTTTGCTATAATAAATAGTTAAATGAAAGGAAGGTTAAAATGAAAGTAGCTATATTAGTAAATGAGGATACAATGGGTCGTTGTACAGGTAAGGGATGTTTTAATGCTTTTAATAATAAGACTGATGCTTTTGCAGATTATGGGTCCGATGTTGAGTTGGTTGAATTTACACATACAGGTGGAGATTTAGAACAGCTAATTGAAAATTTAATTAAAAATGAAGTAAATGTAGTTCATCTTTCTACTTGTCTTAGATCAAAGAATGTAGATTATGAGAGTTTAGCTTATAAGCTTTCTCAATATTTTAAGGTTATAGGTTATACACATGGTTCAGAAAAAGGTAGGACCAGGGATGCAATTAACTTGGACAAAAATTCTTATACATATATATAATAAAAAAAGAGATGTATTTATCATAAAATACATCTCTTTAAAGCATCTTTTAAAATATTTTTGTATTATATTTATATTAATAAGTTCATAAAGAAAGTTATTATACCTGCATTGAAGAAGTCGATGAACAGGGATCCAACTAAAGGCAATACGAAAAATGCTGTTGGAGATGCACCAAACTTTTCAGCAACTGAAGTCATATTAGCTATACCGTTCGGAGTAGCACCTAATCCAAATCCACAATGTCCAGCAGCTAAAACTGCTGCATCATAGTCTTTGCCCAAAGCTTTGAATGTAACAAGATTTGCATAAAAGTACATTAAAACTGCTTGTGCGAAGAGCATAACAAACAGTGGTAATGCTAAGTCTGCTAATTGCCACAATTTTAATCCCATTAGTGCCATTGCAAGGAATAAAGATAATGCTACACTTCCTACAAGATCAATTTCAGTCATAGGTACATCAAATGATTTGAAAGAATCAGAAATATTTCTTATGATAGCTCCTGCAAGCATCGCACCTATATAAGAAGGCAATGTAAAGCCTGCTTTAACAAATATGTTAGATATTACTGTACCAACACCCATAGCGATTAATATTTCAAAAGCCGCAATATTGAAGTTGTTTTCAATTAAAGGTTTTCCAACATTAGTTGTATCAACCATTGATACATCACCTGATATTGCCATATAATCTTCTAATTTATTACTTTTTAGATTATTTTTTAATATTAAGCGATTTCCAAGAGGTCCACCCATCATACTTCCTGATACTAAACCAAAAGTTGCTGCTGCAATGGCAACTGTATTAGCTCCCAAAGCGCCTGCAGATTCCATAACTGGACCAAAAGCAGCTGCTGTACCATGGCCACCTGTCATTGGAATTGATCCTGTTGCTAATCCAAGCATTGGATTGAGATTAAATAAATTAGCTACTGCTATACCAATAACATCTTGTAAAACTACAAGTCCTATTGCGCATAATAGAAAGATAACTACTTTTACTCCACCTTTTTTCAATAACCTAAAACTTGCACTAAATCCTACTGAAGTAAAGAAAACTGTCATTGCAAGCTTTTGAAGTGTAGTGTCCATTTCAAATTCTAAAATATTGCCTTGTTTAAGTACTAAAGCTAAAATTGCAAAAATAAATCCACCAACAACCGGAGTTGGAATGCAGTACTTTTTTAGTGTTTCAAATCGGTTTACTAAAAACTTACCTAACAATAACACTAACACTGCAAGTGCTATTGATTGAATCATATCAAATTTTAAAATCATAATTACCTCCAATTTTAATTAAACTAATTATATTTAGCGGTTACAGTATCATACAAGAAACTACATAATTCTACTGAAATTTTAATTTTAAAACTTAAATATGCTTGTTTAAAGGGATTTTAGTGTTTAGTCATTCTTGTATTCTAAAATATCTCCAGGTTGGCATTCCAATGCTTTGCATATTGCCTCTAAAGTTGAAAGCCTAATTGCTTTTGCTTTTCCGTTTTTTAATATAGAAAGGTTAGCCATTGTTATTCCAACTCTCTCCGATAGTTCTGTAACGCTCATTTTCCTTTTTGCCAACATCACATCAATATTAATTATAATTGCCATGTCATTCACCTCAAATCGTTAAATCATTATCTGATTTAATGTCTATGGCATCTTTTAATAACATTTGAAGAACAGCTGCAAAGAATGCAATCACCATTGATGCAAAAATCATTGCCAATCCGATTAATATAATACCTGGGGCATCGTCTTTTTCCGCCATGAGATAAAAGAGTGGCATGCCTAATACATACAAGCTACCGAATGCCATTGCACAGTGTTTTATAGCCTTTAAAGCTTTTACAGATAAATCTGAGAAAGCTTTATTTTTGTCAATATAGCTTAAAAGTTTAAAAGCTTGATACAGTGCAAAGTAAAAAGGTATGGCAGTTGCATACAAATCGATTAAAACAAGATATTTTATAAAAGCAATATCTGGATACAATTCTGCTGCAAAATTAGCTATTTCTGGCACCAAAAATATGCTCATAGCTATACCTGGAATTCCAATAATTATAACAGCTATCTTTAAAAAGAGTGTTGTTACTTTTTTCATAATAAGCACCTCATTAATTTATTATTAATATGATTTTAACATACAATTTATCGTTTTGCAATAAATTATTATCGAAAACATGAAATTTTTTTTCGTTAAACTGACAAACATCGTGTTGACAAATAAAAAAATGTATGATATAAATATTATAGACCGACGGTCGGTCTGGTAAAATATTAAATATAAAGTAATTAAACTTATATAGATGAAGGGGTAAGGCAGTATGAAAGTTAGTAAGGAATATAATGAAAAAAGAAACGAGATTCTTGATGCAGCAGGTAAATTATTTTCTACCAAAGGTTATGACAAATGTACGGTAAATGATATTCTTGGTGCAGTAGGAATTGCAAAGGGCACATTTTATTATTATTTTAACTCTAAAGAAGAAGTTCTTGATGCAATCATAGATAGGGTTACTGAAATGGTTGTTGCAATGGCTGAAAATGCGGCATCTAACTTAGAAATTTCACCTGTAATGAAAATTTTAAATATAATCCTTTCCATGAGGGTTGAAAGTAAAGTGGATAATGAAATTATGGAAAAACTGCATAAACCAGAAAATGCTCTAATGCACCAGAAATCCCTAAGTTTAATGGTAACAAGAGTTACTCCTATCCTTGCTAAAGTTGTGGAGGAAGGAATAGAACAGGGAATATTTAAATCAGATTTTCCTATTCAATATATGCAAATTTTCTTAACATCATCAATAACACTTTTAGATGATGGAATATTTCATGTTAAGCCTGAAGAACAGCAGATGACTTTAAGAGCGCTTGTGGCATTGCTTGAGAAAATGCTTGGTGTTGAAGATGAAACTTTCTGGAACATAGCAAAGCAGTATTGGACATAACATTTAAAGTAAAGAATACATTTGATTCAAAAATATATAGCATTTAAAAAATATTAAAGAAAGGAGAATATAACAATGAAAAATTTTATGACCATATGGACAGGAGAATTAATTTCAAGTATTGGAAGTGGGATGACTGCTTTTGCATTATCTGTATATGTTTATCAACTCACAGGAAGTGTTACTTATGTATCAATTATTACATTGCTTGCTTATCTTCCAACAATTATTTTAAATCCTGTGGGGGGAATTCTCGCAGACAGATTTGATAGACGTCTTATGATGATTTGTGGTGACTCTTTTTCAGCACTTGGTTTATTATATATACTTATAAGCATTCAGTCTGGTCAAATAGGTATCGTGCCAATTGCAATTGGTGTAACAATTATTTCGGTTTTTATTTCGTTACTTGATCCTTCTTATAGGGCTACAGTAACAGACTTGCTTACTGAAGAGCAATATGCAAAGGCCAGCGGACTTGTGCAGATGGCAGGTAATGCTAAATACCTTATATCACCAGCTATTGCAGGAGTTATTTTAGGTTTATCAGACATAAGAGTGATTCTTATAATAGATATTTTAACTATATTTGTAACAGTTTTAGCAGTTGCTTCAGTTAAAAGAAATATTCAAGAAGTTAAGATAAGACAGGACAAATTTAATTTCTTTAAGGAATTCAAGGAAGGTATGCAGCATATTGTTAATGATAAAGGAGTTAAGAGTCTTGTAATTTTAATGGCTTTCATGTGTTTCTTTATTGGATTTATACAGACTTTAATGATTCCCATGATATTACCAATTACCAGCATTAAAGCATTGGGCTTCATGGAATCTGTAAGTGCAATTGGAATGCTTATGGGTAGTGTCGTGATCAGTATTGTTGGTATTAAGAAAAATTATTCTAAAATTCTTATAGTGTCTTTAATTGTATGCGGATGTTTTATGGCATTAATTGGAACAAGTACTTACATAGTATTCATTTTGATAGCAAGCATATTATTCTTTGCAACTCTTCCATTTATAAACACGTGTGCTGAAACACT
>JARBUP010000233.1 GCA_029239575.1 Bacillota bacterium | reverse complement strand
TCAGTTAGGGTTAAGTGGCAATTGGCAAAAATTACATAATATAAATAATCTTGAAGAATGGGAATATATTATTTCTTGGGTTTCTTAAGATAAGTGAAATGTAATTTTTTCTTCAGCTATTATTTACAATTTAGTAGATTGTATAGTATAATATACTATGAAAGGAATTTAATCATATTATGGATGGAACTAAAAGAAATGATGTTAAAATTGGAGCTACTGTAATGATTGTACAAAAGCAAGATCAACGAAGTGGCAAGCTTACTGAAGGTATAGTTAAAAGAATTCTTACAAATTCAGCTGATCATCATCATGGTATAAAAGTTATGCTTGAGAGTGGAATTGTTGGTAGAGTTAAAGAGATAAAATAAAATGAATATAATATAAATAATTTTTTAAAAAGGGAGATAAAAAATGGGCGATAGAAGTATTAAGAAAGAAGTAAAAAAGAAAAAGAAAAAAACAGATGAAGTAACTTATGTTCCTTCAGTGCCATATGAAAGACCAGTAATGACTCAACCAGAATTAATCAAAAAAAAGAAAAAGCCAAACTAAAAAATAAATCATACTCAATTTAAAAAATACCTTATGTGTAGTTAGTGAAATTACTACTTTATAGGGTATTTTTATTTATAGAAAAAACGCCATTTTGTTTGTATTTATAGACAAAAGGCGTTTTTACATAATTAAAATTATATTAATTAATTATTTTAAAACTTAATTTATTATTTTCTTCAGAAACTTCATAAAATATATCCAATAAATTTTCAGCGTATTCATTTAAATTTTCATTTAATATATTTAAATTATTTAATTCAATGTCAGTTTGGCTGCTTATAGTGCTTAATAAATCCCAAAGTGCATCTAAATTTTCACCATAGTATGAAGGGAAATTAAACTGTTCTTTTATGTATTTATGTGTTTGTTTTATTGAAGTCATTTTATTTCCATCTAAAATTATATTTTTCATATGCACCTCTTAATATAACTGTGTAAATGTTTCATAATGGTCATCGGTATAATAAATTAAACCATCATTTGAATAGACAATTCTTTCAGAGCCTCTGAAACCACCTTCATAATTAACGTCACATTCATACCACTTACGACCAGACTTCGTAGGGAGCTTTTTTTCACGGTTTCCAAAATAATCACCGCCAATGCTCATTTTATCTGTTACTTCCCAAAGGTTTCCTTTTTCGCTTTCCCATCCCAATGCTTCAGCTTCTTTTTTAGTTATGAAATTAGAAGGAAGTTCACCATATATATTTAAGTATTCTGCAACTTCTTCAGGTGTAGAGTAAAAGGAATTACTATTTATTTGACTTTCAGTCTTTTGTTCTTCTTTAGTTTCCAAGTCACTAATACTTACACAACCAGAAAGTAACAAACAAATCATAAACATAGTCATTATTATGCTAATAATTTTCTTTTTCAATAAAGTCCTCCTTTTTACAATAAATTTTTATATTTAATTTAAATTATACAATCTATTTTGACTACTGTAAAGAAAAACAAAATAAGTAGAACAAGCCGTTGTTTTGTTTAAATAATATTATACAAATTATGCTAATTATGCTATAATTTTGACAAATATAAATTATAAGTTATTAAAGATTTTATTTAAAAGGAGAAATGCTTTAATGGAAGAAAATAAAACAGTTCCTTATGAAAATTCAAATCAAGTGAATACAAAAAAGAATAATAAAGAAAATAATAGAGTTTTTCTTGTTTTAATAGGAGTTTTACTTTTAATTGGAATGTACGGGTACAATAAAATTTTGTGGAAATTTTGGTCTTTTATAGAATTGATAATTAAATAGTTAGTAATTAAAGTATTTGTTAATTAACCTTTTATTTAACGCTGTTTGTTTTTAGCTTCAAAAGGCCTTGTTACAGCCAGATATGAATAAAACTAAACCATCATAGTATAAGAAACAAATTTTAGCTTATAATTATAAAAGTTAAAAAATAAAAAAAGGAGAATAACATACATGAGTTCATTAATGGCAATAAAAGTAAATGGAAGAGAATCCAAAGCACCAAATTTGCAAGAATTACTTACAAAATATGGTTGCAACATTATTACAAGAGTTGGTTTTCATGAAACAAGCGAGGATAAATGTTCGATGGATGGTATTATAATACTTCAGCTTTGCGGTGAAAAATCTGAAATTGAATCATTGTATAATGATGTTAAATCCCTCAATGGTATTACGGCTAAATTTATAGAATTTTAATTATAAATATTTTATGAATAAAGTTTTGATTTAACATTGGAGGAATATGATGGGTAATAAATTAGTTGAAGCATTATCTGCTGTAACAACATCTTCAAAAGAAGTAGTATATGATATATTGGTTTTAAAATTTACAGTTGTAACTGCGTGTTTAATAGGTGAACCTAACAGCAAAAATTTTGTACTTGTAGATACAGGACTTGAAAATTCTGCTGATTATATAATAGAATCTGTTGAGAAAAGATATGGAAAGGATTCCAAACCGAAAGCTATTATACTGACACATGGGCATTTTGACCATGTAGGTTCTGTTATTAAACTATCTCAAATTTGGAACATACCTGTGTATATACATAATTTAGAAATTCCATATATCACTGGTAAAAAAGATTATCCTTTAGCAAATCCTAAAGTGGATAATGGGTTAATTGCTAAAATGTCACCTACATTTCCACATACAAGCATAGATATAAGTTCTCATGCAAAAGTACTTCCTGATGATTTTAGTGTTCCTTTTTTGCCCGATTGGAAATGGATACACACTCCTGGACATACTGATGGACATATTTCATTGTATCGTGAAAAAGATGGAGTTATAATAGCAGGGGATGCAATATCTACAACAAAACAAGAATCTTTGTTGTCAGTAGTTATGCAAAGTGAAAAAATAAGTGGACCACCAAAATATTTAACTACTAATTTTAATAAAGCAGAAAATTCAATAAAACATATCAGGAATTTAAAACCAAAATTATTAATTCCAAGCCATGGTAAACCTTTAGATGGTGAAGAGTTAACAAAGCATTTAGACTATTTGGTTAATAACTTCAATTAAATAGATAAATCTAAAAATTAAATAGTTTATAAGCTCATATATATCACACACCATTATAATTTGAATATTATAATTAATATAATAAAAATAAGATAGTGAGGTAATTAATTTGCAAACTTTTATATTTTATGAAAGTCCAATATTCTATCTAAAGATTAAGGTGGTGAATATATGAGCGTTTCAATTCCAGGAGTAACATCAGCTTATGTTCCAAGTTCTGTTACTGTGCATTTGGGTTTGCCAGACGAGAATGCCGAAAATGTTACAGTATCTTTTTTAGATTATGTAAAAAACGTAGCATCAAGTGAACTATATCCAACATGGCCAGAAAATGCACTAAGAGCAAATATATATGCGATAATTTCAATTATAATGAACAGGGTTTTTACAGAATGGTATAGAACAAAAGGTTATAATTTTGATATAACAAACACAACACAATTTGATCAGTCATATGTACATAACAGGGAAATTTATGATACAGTTTCTAATATTACTGATCAAATTTTTGATAATTATCTTACGAGACAGGATCTACAAGTACCTCTTTTTACAACATTTTGTGATGGAAGAGAAGTACAATGTGAAGGATTGTCACAGTGGGGTACTGTAAATTTAGCAAACCAAGGATATACTCCATACGAAATACTTAAATATTATTTTGGAGAAGATATTTCTATTATACAAGATGTTCCATTAAGAGATCCATCAGAAACTTATCCAGGCCTTCCACTTGAATTAGGGGATAGTAGCCCGCTTGTGCTAATTGTACAAATTACATTAAATACTATTGCAACTAACTACCCTGCAATACCTAAAATACCAAATCCAAATGGTAATTTCAATGCAGAAACAGAAGAAGCTGTGCGAGTATTCCAAGAAACATTTAATTTAACTCCAACAGGTATTGTGGATAAAGCAACGTGGTATAGAATAAGAGGAATTTATATAGCTGTTACAGATCTTGCTGAATTAACAGCAACTGCTATATCTTTAAGTGATATACCACAATTTGCACCACCAACGCCAACTACTCCTACAACACCAACACCACCAACGACACCAACACCAACTCCTGAGCCAACTTTGGCTGTAGTTGCTTCAAGAACACAAATAGTACAATATTTTTTAAATGTATTATCAGCTTACTATGCGTCTATTCCAACTGTTGATATTGATGGAGTGTTAGGACCAAAAACAAGGTCATCTTTAATTGAATTCCAAAAAACATTTGATTTACCGCAAACTGGTATTATAGATGAACAAACTTACAGTACTATGTATAACGCTGCTTTAGGAATATTAGAAACTTTACCAGCTAGTGCCATAGCGCTACCAACTTTAATATTCCCAGGTACTCCATTAAGGGTGGGTTCTGAAGGCCCTGAAGTTTATCTTATTCAACAATATTTAAATTATATTGCATCAGTATTAGAAGGTATTACTTTAGCAGAACCAGATGGGATATATGGAGCAGAAACAGAAGCTGCAGTAAGATCGTTCCAAGATTTTTTTGGAATTAATGTTACTGGAGTTGTTGACCAATATACTTGGAACAGAATAATTTTAATTTATCGTAATTTAAGATTTGGAAATATAAATGGTGAAATTACTAATGGAAGTAATGGAACTGCTACATCATAGCAATAAAAAATATTTTAATAAATACCACCTCATCATATAGGGTGGTATTTATTTTTTAAAAAAATTGTTCTTTATTTACATTTAAATTTTC